>JALZCF010000265.1 GCA_030863245.1 Chloroflexota bacterium | reverse complement strand
CGTCTACTGTGCCATCACTGAAAAGCAGCCGAAAGTGCGGCGCGCTGGTGGTCCCATGGGCACTTGACTGCAGAGTTGCGAGGGGCGTCCGGCGCCATCGATTATTGACCAACCTGTAGGCACGTTGCATCTGCCATGTCCCAGGGGAATCCTGATAGTGGAGGACCATCACTGCCACGTTCCCCTGGCGCTCAATCGACATAATCTCAGGTGTCGGCATCTCCCCGGTCGCAGTATGGAAGGCTGCCTCGTAGCAGACAAGCCATTCTACCGGTGCATCAGGATCCGCCAGCTCGCTCGCCAGCTCCGCGACGCCAAAGTGAAACGCCCGCTCCTCATCCAGCACCACTCGCGTCAGATCCGCCCGCAAGTCTGCTTCCCGCGCTCGTGCCTCTCGCCATATGAGCCATACGCCGAGTAACAGCGCGAGCAGGAGTAAACCTGCCAGGAGTCGCCACGCAGTGCGTCGCCGGGCGGGTGGGTGCGGCTTTGCCGCTCTCGATTGAGCCTCGTCCTCTCCCGGGACATCCCACTCGACCATGGGAGAAGCGTACTCCCTCACCTCACCGAAAGCAAGTCCTCCTCGACCTCTTCCACTCCCCGCCACATCACGAACGCACAGAATAGACAGACGAGCGCGGAGAGGAGGGTATTCGGCAAGAGGCTACCCATGCGCTCATAGAGGGTCGTGCCAAGGATGGGCGCGAACAGCCGCCCCAGGCCCATCGCGGCAATGTTCATCGAGAGCAGTGTAGCGCGGGCAGCCGGTGCGAGTTCGGTCATCAGTGGGAGGAAGGAGACGATGGTGAACTCAAAGAAAAGAATCGCCAGGGCAAAGCTGCCTAGTACGGTGACTAGCTGCCCGCTCAGCGTGGCGAGGAGAAGTAGCGAGGCGGCGAAGGTGAGGAGCCCCATGATAATGCTCCGCTTCTTGCCGAGTCGATCCGTCCACGCTGCCGCGCCTCCCTCCGCTAGCAGCTCCGCGATCCCGATAACTACACTTACAACACCGATCGCGCCAATGGCGAGGCCGAACCGGTCCTCGAGAAAGGCCCCATAGACGATAAAGACATTCTCGATGGCGAAGAGCATCCCGAAGGCCGTGAAGAGCGCCGCGCGTATCGGGTTGTGATGCAACAGCTCCCACCAGCTCGCGGGCGCATCGGTCCCTTCTTGCCCGTCTATCCGGCGGGCCGATGGAAGGAACCAATGAGTCGCCGCAGCGCCTAAGAGGGCCAGGATGGCAATCATTGCCCAGGGCGCCTGCCAGCCCGTGCGCTCGATGAGCAGGCCTGCAATCGGTACCCCGAAGAGCCAGGCAAACGACCATGCCAACTCCGTGATCGCAATGATCCGTCCCCGTCGGGCATAGGGTACAACATCGCCTACGTATGCCTGCATCGCAGGATCGTATAGCGCCTTGGCAATGCCGATCCCCGCGAAGGCGAAGAGCACCGGCACATAGGCCTCCACAACGTAGACTAACCCAGAGGCGACCGCCAATAGCAGCAAGGCGATCTCCATCATCCACCGCCGCCCATACCGGTCCGAGAGATGACCAAACAGTGGTGCAACCAGGCCAATACCCCCCTGGATTGACACCAACCGCCCCGCCGCCTCCAACGACACATCCAGTCCACGTGCGATCGCTGGTAGGAAGGGGTAGACGATCCGGTAATTGATATTCGAGACCGTCCGCGCGAAGAGCATCGCTCCCAACGCGCGATTGGGAAGAGAAGAGGGCTTCGAGTTTCGCATTACGCGATAGTAACATCGCTTCTACTGCTCGGCTACTTGCCTGTCTCACGTCTAGGTTTTTAGGATAGTAGAATCCGACTATCATACTCCGATTCTGTTCGGACATGTCATCTCATCGAAGTTGCGTTAGGGTTGGAACCAGGATAAGGCCGGCAGGAAATGAACGATGCTATATAGGACAACGCGCATGAAACGATGGTTGCTGTTATGCCTGCTTATGCTGGTGGGATGTAGTACCCCTGCGGAGCCGGCACCTGTCGCGGTGCAAGTACCGGATGAGGCTGCCACCAGCGAAGAACCGACATCACCTATCCAACTCGACGTCAGCCTGATCTACCCTACGGAAGAGATGGAGGTGGAAAAAGGACAGTTGGTCAGATTGACAGCACAGATCAGGAACACCCAAGGCGACAGCCTCAGCGATGCACAGGTCACCTTTACGGTGCGTGATCCGGCTGGTGAGACAATCGCCACGATACCGGGAGTCGCCGGTCAAAAGGGGATCTATCGCAGCGATTATTGGGCGATTCCCGGCGAGTTGTCGGCAGGTACCTGGGGTATCGCTATCGATGCCAGGGTAGGCGCCGCGCAGGCCAACACGGCAGGACACTTTCAGGTCAAGAACTCGACGAGCGACGACCTGCTCAGCAAGTACGGTTTCTGGCTGGAGGCGCCTATCCTGGGTGGTATCGCGCCTAGCCGTGTTGCAGAACAGGGGGATGCCCAGAACGGGATGATTCGATGGGGTGGCGTTCGGGCCGCCATGCACTTATTACCTGCCAACTGGGTAGAGGTGCACTGGCGGGAGGGCGACTACAGGTTGGAGAATGAGGAAGCGGTGCGCCGCTTCCTGCTGGAGGAATTGGGAGACATCGGATTCACGCCTGTTCGTACTCTCGGCCCGTTCAGTCCGATTCGGTTCAAAGAGTGGGATGCCTGGTGGGGGGAAGCCCGGGGGACGGTTAAGCAGGACGATCTGGAGTGGATGCTCTTCTACGCGCCAGAAGTTAACAAGACCTTCGCTATCGGTACGACCGTGGCCTTACCCCCCAATGGGGTGAACGCGCACGAGGTGCTGCGTGGCACCTTTGCTGTCCGGCCCGAGATAGAGGCCGTCGGTGTCGCGCCCGAGCCACTCCCTGAACTGATGGCAAGCCCTGAACTCCTCAGTCCGCCAATCGCTACTCGTTATGAGGGGTTGGGGCAGCCCATCATTCTACAATGGAAGCCCGTGAAGGAGCTGGCCGAAGACGAATACTACGAAGTCGTGGTGGACTATGATTACAACGAGGACAGTCACACGGTCAAGTTTACTACCCGCGAGACGCAGCTTACGTTACCGGAATCGCTCTACCATGAACCGAACTGCCGTTTCTTCAATTGGCGCGTCACCCTCATGCGACAGACCGGCGTGGGAGAGGATGGGCAACCAAAAGGGGAGCGAATCAGTTATGGTAGCCTGTACTGGTACGTGGAATGGTTCTACCCCCCCGGAGAACGACCCTTCGCGCCGATCTGTCCTAATCATCAGGTCTAAAGAGAGCCCTCCTTTCCACTATCGGTAGATACAGTCGATACTCAGGCACGGGTGGGATGACGGTGCCTGTAGCTGTTGGAGTCGGTGAATATGTGACACTAGGCGTGGGCGCGGCTGCCGTACCGCTCGCTGTTGGAGTTACAGTTACGTCCGGTGTGTCGGTTACTGCGACCGTCACAGTAGGGGTAACGGTGGGGCCTGGCACATCGGTCGCTGTCGGAGAGCGTGTCGGCGTAGCCGGATCGGTCACATAGAGAAAAGCCGCACTAACAGCACCCCAGTTACCAGCACTGTCCTGCCCCCGGACGTAGATCAGGTGTCGGCCACTGGCAAGGCCGGTGGCATCAATCGTCGCACGAACTTCCTCGACGTCGCTGTTGAAGGCGCCATCTGCAGGCATCATCGCGTTCGCGACACCGCCATCCCAAGGCGGCACGTCGACATAATACTCGGCTGCTGCGATGGGTTGAGTCGGCTCGGTTCCCTCCCCGTTATTGAAACGTGTGTCGTCGAGCGTAGCCTGCAGCGTGACCGAGTTGCCAACGCCGACTGCTTCCGAGGAGAGGCTCACATCTAACGCGTCCGGACCGGCCGGTGTCATGTAGGGCGTACGAGCTACCTTGGTAGCGTACAGTAAGGCTGGCAGGTTGTCCGGCAGAATAGTGTTCTCGAAGGTGCTGCACTGCTCGAAGAAGGCAGTCCCAAGCTCGAAGGTGTAGGCAGCCAACCCTAACTCGCCATACGCAAAGCTATCCGTAGTACCGTCGGTCGGGTAGAGTTCGATGGCCTGCTGTGGGGAGTAGTCGTTGAAGTAGGCCAGCTTGCGACCCAGGGTTTGCAGTTCTGTCCCATTGCCGGTGGGCTCTCTGGTAAAACCCCATGGCCACAGTACTAGCTCGCTGTAACTATGGATATCCAGGAAGACCCCCATGGCCGTGGTAGGCACCGCAGCGTCGATGGGATCCGCTCGCTCGTCGGGGAAGATCGATCGCACGTACGCCTGGATGGCCTGTGTCTCCGGTTCTGAGGCGGGGCTGGGGCCACGGAATGTCTCGGAGCAGGGGATACCACTTGAGCCACGACAGCAGCCCCATTGAAACTCGAAGTTCCGGTTGAGATCGATGCCACGGTTGTTGGTATTGGAACAAAAGTTGTTGTCGATATTCTTCCGCCACAACATTCCTTGCTCTGCCTTTTTCCGACCATCTGGATTCGCCTGGAGCAGCAAGTGGATCTCATGATGATCGAGGATCCAAGTCACATCGGGGTCCACGCCGTAGCTGTTGACAAGATACTCGGCAAAGCGGGTACTTAACTCGGCGGTCGTGTACTCACGAGCGTGCACGGCGCTCATCGCGAATAACTTCGGCTTCGGGCCTGGGATTGCCGAGTTGGTGAGCTTTAGTACCATCATGTCGTAGCCGCCCAGTCCCTGCGTCTTCTCCCAGGAGTCCCCCACATCAATCCACGTAGCCAGGTACGGG
>JALZCF010000201.1 GCA_030863245.1 Chloroflexota bacterium | reverse complement strand
GAGGGGAGGGTGAGTTCGGGGTTGGTGGCGTCAAACGGCAAACCACGAAGACACGAAGGGCACAAAGGATTCACAAAGGTGCTTTGCGACGGCTTAGTGTTCTTGGTGCCTTCGTGGTAAAGCCGTTATTCGTTACACCCCCACACCCCCACACCCGTGAGGTAGCTCGGGAATACTGGGAATGATGAGGGATGAGGTTATGGATGAGAGCGATGTAGTGCGGATTTTTGATACGACGCTGCGGGATGGGGAGCAGTCGCCGGGGGCGACGCTCCATGTGCATGAGAAGATCGAGATCGCGAAGCAGTTGGCGCGGCTGGGCGTGGATATTATCGAGGCGGGTTTTCCTGCTGCCTCGCCAGGTGACTTGGATGCCGTGCGGACCATCGCGCTGACAGTGGGTGTGCCAGAGGGTCCGGTCATCGCGGGGCTAGCGCGGGCGAATCGCGGCGACATCGATGCGGCGTGGGAGGCGGTGCAGCACGCGGCGAGGCCGCGCATCCACACTTTCCTTGCCACGAGTGATATCCATCTGGAGCACAAGTTGCGCATGACGCGTGCCGAGGTGGTAGAGCGGGTGCGCACGATGGTCGCCTACGCCAAGCAATACTGCGACGATGTCGAGTTCTCTCCGGAAGACGCGGGACGTAGCGATCCCAAGTTCCTCTACGAGGTGCTTGCCGCCGCGATTGAGTCGGGCGCCACGACGCTCAATATCCCGGATACAGTTGGCTACACCCTCCCCGATGAGTTTGGCGAGCTGATCCGTGGCATCATCGAGAACACGCCTGGCCTGAAAGAAAATGACATCATCGTCTCCGTCCACACCCATAACGATCTAGGTCTGGCTGTGGCGAATGCGCTGGCAGGCGTGCGGGCCGGGGCGCGTCAGGTCGAATGCACGGTCAACGGCATCGGCGAGCGTGCAGGCAACTGCTCCCTGGAAGAGGTGGTGATGGCGCTCTACACCCGCCGGAGCCAGCTCAACCTCCACACCAACATCAATACCACCGAGATCCATCGCACCTCGGATATGGTGAGCCGCTACACCGGCGTTGTGGTGCAGCCGAACAAAGCCATTGTTGGCGCAAACGCCTTCGCGCACGAGGCAGGCATCCACCAGGACGGCATGCTCAAGCACAAGCGTACCTACGAGATCATGGATGCGGCGACCGTGGGGCTGAGCGAGTCCATGCTGGTACTGGGCAAGCACTCCGGCCGCCATGCCTTCCGGGTACGGCTGGAGCAGCTGGGCTATCACCTCAGCGATGAGCAGATTCAGGACGCCTTCCGTCGTTTCAAAGATCTAGCGGACAAGAAGAAGAGTGTCAGCGACGCGGATATCGAGGCGATCGTCGGCGACGAGCTCTATCACCCTACAGAGGTTTGGGCGCTCGACACCCTGCAGGTCTCCTGTGGAAACCAGAGTATACCAACGGCTACCGTTCGCCTGCGTCGCTCCGACGGCGAGAAATTCGAGGATGCGGCGATGGGCACCGGCCCCGTCGATGCCACCTACCGCGCCATCGATCGCATCACGGGGGCGGACGTGACCTTACTCGAATACACCGTGCAATCTGTCACGGAAGGGATTGACGCCGTGGGCGATGTGACAGTACGGATCGAGTCGCCGGAACAGGGCGCTCTCCATCCACAGAGCCAGATCCGCAGCCGGCGCACCTTCTCCGGACGGGGCGTCGACACGGACATCATCGTTGCCAGTGCGCGCGCTTACATGCAGGCGATCAACCGGATGCTCGCGGCACAGAGCGACGCAGTGAGCACGGTTGCGCTGGCGGCAGCAGGCGGTTGATCGACCTGAGAGAGGAGCTGGGTATCGAAGGGGCGACTTTCAAACAGACGACGGCGTTAACCTACTGAGACAAGAAAGGAACCCCCTCATGGAACCTGATACCAAACAACAAGACAGCAAGACGCAAGAGGCGGACGACACGTTTGCCACCGACATGCTGAACGATATGTACAACTCATAACCGATAGAGGTCAGCGATTCAATCCTGATCGTGAGCGACTAACAACGCAGCCGACGACGAACAGTGGAAGAAAGGGAGAGATGAATTTCTCTCGGCTTAGTCGCCCCTTCGGTACCCAGCTCCGGTTTCATCTCAACACAGTCAGCGAACGGTTTCACAGAGGTGTGGACCTCCATACCTCTTTTTTGATGAACGTCAACCATACAAGGAACTGTCATGCAAGCCACCATCATCATTCTCCCGGGCGACGGCATTGGCCCGGAGGTGACGCACGAGGCGGCGCGTGTGCTACGCGCGATTGCGGATGCCTACCATCACACCTTTCACTTTGAAGAGCATCTGATTGGCGGGGCGGCGATCGACGCGACGGGTACAGCGCTTCCGGAGGAGACGCTCGCGGCATGCCGGGGGGCTGATGCTGTCCTACTGGGAGCGGTCGGGGGACCAAAGTGGGATGACCCGCGAGCGGACGTGCGCCCGGAGCAGGGTCTCCTCGCGATCCGCAAGTCGCTTGGCCTCTTCTCGAACGTCCGCCCTATTCAAGTCACACCCTTTCTCGCGCAAAGCTCTCCCCTGCGTCCCAGCATCGTCGAGGGAACAGATATCGTCGTTGTCCGCGAGCTGACCGGCGGCATCTATTTTGGCCCACGTGAGGAGGCGGATCGGGAGGGAGAGATGGGCTCCCGCTCTGCCTACGATACCATGCTCTATCGGGACGAGGAGATCGCACGTGTGGTGCGGGTAGCCGCACAGATGGCACGCGAGCGGTCGAGGAAGTTGACCTCGGTGGACAAGGCAAACGTTCTCGCCTCATCACGACTATGGCGGCGGGTGGTAAGCGAGGTGGTGGCGACAGAGTTCCCCGAGCTGACGCTGGAGCACGTGCTGGTGGACGCGATGGCGATGCACCTTATTCGCCGCCCGCGCGATTTCGACGTCATCGTCACCGGAAATCTCTTCGGCGACATCCTAACCGACGAGGCATCCCAGATTGCCGGCTCGATGGGCCTGCTGCCGAGTGCTAGCCTAGGTGCGTCGGGTACTCCCGGTCTCTACGAGCCGATCCACGGCTCGGCACCCGATATCGCAGGCCAGGGGATCGCAAACCCACTGGCTGCCATCCTGAGCGCGGCTCTTCTCCTGCGGCACTCTCTCGCTCTGCCCGGCGAGGCGACCCGGATCGAGGCGGCGGTCACCGCCGTGCTTGCCGACGGTGCTCGTACCGCCGATATCGCACGTGGCGATGAGCCAACCCTCTCGACAACTGAGATGACAGATCGGGTGATCGAGGCATTGAGCAGTCGCACGTTGAACTTTCACCAGGAAAGAGCAGATCATGACTCCCCCTGTATTTCTCTATGATACAACCCTCCGCGATGGCACACAGCGGGAGGGAATCTCCCTCTCGGTCGAGGACAAACTGAAGATCACCCAGCTGCTCGACGAGTTGGGTGTCCACTTCATCGAGGGTGGCTGGCCCGGCTCCAATCCCAAAGATGCGGCCTACTTCGAGCGCGTGAAGGATCTGCCGCTCGAGAACGCGACCGTCTGTGCCTTCTCCTATACGGGGCGTGCCGGGTATGACGTGTCTGATGATCCAAACATCCAGCAGCTGGTCGCGGCGGAGACAGAAATCGTCACCATCGTCGGCAAGAGCTGGCTGCTGCACGTCCACGAGGTGCTGCACGTGACCCCGCAGCAGAATCTTGACATGATCGAGAATACCGTCCGCTACCTCTGCTCACAGGGGCGCCGCGTCTTCTACGACGCCGAGCACTTCTTTGACGGCTACGCCGATGAGCCAGAGTATGCCTTTGCCACCCTCCAGGCCGCGGTTCGTGGCGGCGCCGAGTGTGTTATCCTCTGTGATACAAATGGCGGGTCGCTACCCTGGCAGGTGGAGGAGGTAACGCGCACGGTTTGTGAGGCATTGGGCATCTCGGCAGGGCGCTCCAACATCCAGGTTGGCATCCACACGCACAATGACGGGGAGCTTGCGGTCGCGAACGCTCTCGCGGCGGTTCGGGCAGGCGCGTCGCAGGTGCAGGGGACGATCAACGGCTACGGCGAGCGGGTCGGGAACTGCAATCTCGTCTCCACGATGGCGGATCTAAAGTTGAAGATGAACATCGAGTGCGTGAGCAATCAGTCGTTGCGGCGGCTTGCAGAGGTATCGCGCGTGGTGGCAGAGCTATGCAACCTCGCGCCGGACACGCATCAACCATTCGTCGGCATGAGCGCGTTCGCACACAAGGGCGGCATCCACGCCGATGCTACGGTCAAGTGCCGGAATAGCTACCAGCACATCGACCCGGAATTGGTCGGCAATCGCACGCGCGTCCTGGTGAGTGAGCTCTCTGGAAAAGGCAACCTGCTCTGGAAGTCGGATGATTGGGGGCTAGAGGAGCAGTTTGGCAAGGAGGAGGCACGGCGCATCATTGCGGAGATCAAGGA
>JALZCF010000190.1 GCA_030863245.1 Chloroflexota bacterium | reverse complement strand
ACCGAGCATGGATCCGAGGGTGAGAGACATACGCGATATCGCGCCGTTTTCCGCCTTGCCCAGGAACGAACGCATTGCCGTCGCGTCTTCCTCCCGTTTTGATGACTGGCGACACGGCGAGCGCCTGTTCCAGGCACGTACGTCCGCGGATGAGGTGGTCATCCTCCTTCACGGCACGGTCCGCCTCTTTCGCGCGCTCGACGTTGGCCATGAGGCAACGATCTCCATTCTCGCCCCCGGGCATATCGTTGATATCGGAGGTTTGGCAGGCGGTGCCAGCCGGAACATCATCGCCGAAGCTGTTGGCACCGCTCGCACTATCCACTTGCCCACATCTGCGTTCCTCGCACTCGGGTCGCGTTATCCATCCTTCTTTGAGGAACTCGCGTCGGCACTTCTGCTGCGGCCAGACGCGCTGTACACAGACGCAGCGGGCTCCCCGACAGCGCCACTGGCAGCGCGGGTTTTGGACATCCTGCACCGGGTGGCTCACCCTGCCTCGCCGCAGGCAGACCGCGCAACGATACAGCCCTTGGCCCATCGCCTCACCCAAGCGGAGATCGCGCGATTTGTTGGGGCAAATCGGTCGAGCGTGGCCCGCGCGCGCGCCACGCTTGAGGAAGAAGGCCTCGTGTGTCGCGAGCGCGGCCATGTGACTGGCGTGTACAATGGGGCCGCGACCAAAACCGAGAATGAACAGTTGCACGCTCGTCACCGGCGGTGACGGCACAGCACAGCTTGGACGACACCGTGATGGACAGCCAGGTCTGGTACCTCCAGCACGTCAATCTATTCGGGTCGCTGGCAAACCACGAAATCGAGGAAATCGCCCGCATGCTCGGAGACCGCCGCCTGCCGCCGGGAACCGAGTTGCTTGCCAGCAAGGAAGATTGCCACCTCTGTATCAGCAAGGAAGGTGCTGTTCGCATCCACCTCGACCACCCAGACTACCAGGAGACAGTGGCTCTGTTGGTCTCGGGGAGGGTATTCGGCCCGTCATCACGGTTTGGTAACGGCAGTCCCTACCCCCCCGCACGACAACACTGGCGCCATCCTACCTCTGCTTTGCATCGTGGTCCATCATGTGAAAACTCAGAAGGTACGCACGCTTATCAAGCGCGATTTCGACAAGGTCGATGCCATCGTCGCACCGACCCCACCGACGGTCGCCTTCGGCATCGGCGCCCGCACAGACGATCCGTACCAGATGTACCTGGCAGACGTCTTCACCATCCCTGCGAACATGGCGGGAATTCCGGGGATCACCGGCCTTGAAGTTGCCCACGCCTCCGAGCAGGCGACAGGCTGGCACACGAAGGAGCCGACCGGGCTCGCGTGATCCCGCCGCCCAATGAAAAATGCACATTGAACATGAAGCGAGCGCCGCAATGGCGCCCGCTTCATGTTTCCGATCCGTTGTGCTGGTCACTCCTCAACAGCAATAGAACCGATCATGTTGTCCTGATAGTGGTACGGGCAAGCGTAGACGTACGTACCCGGCTGGGTGAAACGCAGTTGCCAAGTCTCACCGGTAAAGAGATCCGGAGAAGTGAACGGTGCAACGCTTGCTGGCAGCGCAACTGGCGCCCCCTCCTCCAAGTGAGAGGCATCGGTGGTTACGGCATGCCGACGATCCGTCTGGTTCTCCCACACGACTGTGCTGCCGAGTGGCACCGTGAGACTTGCCGGCGCGAACTCCCGGTCGTTGGTCATGTGCACGGTGTAGCGATCATCATCCCGCGCCGCGAGAATCTCACATCCGGCTACGACTGGGACAGCCAGGCACATCCCACCGAGCGACACCAGCCTCTGAAGGAGACTCCGCCGATCAACCGGTCGCTGCCGCGTTCGTTCATCTCGGGGACCCGTCATGCCTATCGCTCCATCGCGTCGATCACGTCATCAACTCGTTCGGGTTGTCCAGATAAGTCTTCACCATCGCATCACCCGTGTGATACGCCAAGGCGGTCACGGTCCCGGTCGGGTTCATGCCCGGGTTCTGTGGGAAGAGTGCTGCGCCGGTCACGAAGACGTTCGGCGCGTCCCACACCTGCCCGTACTTGTTGGTGACGGAGTTCGCAGGGTCATCACCCATGATGGCGCCGCCCGTGTTGTGGGTAGTCTGGTACTCGTGGATGACGTATGGAGAGAGCTGCTCCGTGGAAGACATTCTCGTGGGACCCATGTCCTCCATGATCTCGATGCATCGTTGGGCGAGATACTCGTAGAGACGATAGTCGTTCTCGTGAAAATCATACGTGATCCTGAGAAGTGGAAGCCCGAGGGCATCCGTGTATCTGGGATCGAGATCCAGGAATTGGTCCTCATACGGCAGGCTCTCGCCCTGAATATTGATGCCTACCACGCTATCCCAGTTATTACGGAGATTCTCCTTCCAGTCCGAGCCCCACTCAACTCCCGTGCCTGTCAAGGGACCGAACTCCGTTGACAGTCCGGGTTGGGTTGTGTCCACTGTCGAGTAATCGCCGAAAGTTGCTGAGTTAATAGACACTAGACCAAGTGTGGACGTCAGCGGCTCCCGCTCTCCGGCGCCTGCGGTAATGGATGCCCCGCCGATGAAATCCAGATCGGAATGGTCGAAGTTGTCGGCGTTGAAGTCATGGATGACTCCCTGGACGCACGAGTTGCCCATGTAGAGATTGAACCGACGCCCTTCGAATACTCCGCTGGCTGGCGCGCGCGATAGCTGGTAGGTGTAGTTCCTGCCGACCATCCCCTGATTGTTCCCGACGCCGTCGGGATGCGATGGGCTCCCTGAGAGCAAGAGCATGCGCACATTTGTCAGCGTAAAGCCTGAGAGGATGACGATATCTGCTGGCTGCTCGTGCTCTTCTCCAGTGATCACATCGACGTAGCGCAAGCCAGTAGCCAGACCGTCATCCCCCATGACGATCCCGGTCACCTTGCTGTTGTAGCGGATCTCATGGTCTCCGGTCGCTAACGAAAGCTGCAGATGGTCCGTGAGCGCGCTCGCCTTTGCGTCGACCTCGCAGCCGTACCGCGTGCAGAACCCGCAGTAGAGACAACCGGATCGTGGCATACCGGAGAGCCCGGTATAGGCCTCTGACAGGATCGACGCCGGCTGCGGGAAGGGGTGATACCCAAGCGCTTCGGAAGCCTGCATAAATTCCAGCGCCGCGAGACTATTCTGCAGTGGCGGCAGCGGGTATGGAGCACTGCGCTCGCCCTCGAAGGGATTTCCCCCGGGCAGAATCTGTCCGTTAAGGTTTCCGGCATTGCCGGAAACGCCGATGTCCTGCTCGAAAGCGGTGTAGTGCGGCTCCAGGTCCTCATACGTCAACGGCCAGTCCTGGATTGTTGAGCCATCAGGAAGCTTGCCTTCACCATACCGCTCAACATGGTGACTTCGATAGAGGAAGTCCGAAGGATAAAAGCGCCACGTCTGCGCCGCCCAATGCACGCCGGACCCACCGGTACCATCGCCGGGATGGAACGAACCGAATTGGCGCATCGGGAGCGCAGGGGCGTCAGGATTAGGTCGCCACGTCCACGACTCCGCATGGAGATTTAACATCATCCTTTTGCGCACCGAGTGTCTCAACGCATCGTGGTTGTGCGTAAAATCGACGTCGGTCGCGGTCCAGCGCTCCTCGCCCTGCTCGAGCGAAACGACTCGCGTCCCCGCACTGGTGAGCTTCCAAGCGAGAATTGCCGCGGTCCAGCCCGCACCAATCGTGACAACATCTACTTTCGGTTGAACTGCCATGAATGCGTGCCCTCTCGTCCTGACAGGGTCGTGCTGTCGACGGTGGATTAGTTGCTATCTTCGACGTCGTCAACTGTAGGATCACGAACTGGTTGAAGGACGTTATGATGATGTTCATCACCAGTTGTCACACCGGGATTGAAATACGGCAAGTCATTCATCGCCTGTGGAGGCCGCGGCTCATCCTCGGTCACTAACTCCTCTTCGGAGTACGCCCGCTGGGCGCCGGGATACCCCACCAGCTGCCAGCCCACCATATCCCGGTTCCCGCCATACGCCGGATCGCTAAACATGCCCTCAGCGGTGTGGCGGCGTAGCGTATGGAAGAACGAACTGGGCGGAAACTGCTCGAATCCGGGAACGTTGTCTTCGAGGAGATCCCAAACAATCTGATCCTGATCTTCCTCACTCAGGTCCTGTACCGGCCCGCCATACTCCTGCAGCGCATAGTCGTGGACGAGCGGCAAAGCAATCTCATAGGCATCCAGCGGCGACAACGGCGCCTGGAAGCCATACCGGCTGATTTGGCCGGCCTGCACCCAAACCGTGTCATCGTCGTCTTCGTCAGGCGGCGTGTCCCCTTCATCATAGGTTTTGGCGTAGGGCCCGTCAGTGTACGTGGCCTCATGAATGCCGCTGTTACGCGAGAGAATAAAGTCGATGTAATAGACAACTCCAGCTTCGCGAGCCCCTGGGTCATCGGGCGAACCCGGGAGAATACGGGAGGTCAAGGCCTCGACAATAGCCGCCTGCTGTTCCGAAAACGCGACGAACTCCTGCGCTGGCGGTTCCTCAGGGGTGTCGGGAACACCTTGAAAGGTGTAAGGGTACGGCGCCTCGGTCTGCAGTGCGCCCTCCTGCACGGCTGCCGAGTCTGGCAAAGCGGCCGTTACAGCCCCACTTCCGACAGTCAGCGCCGCAACCCCGCCTGAGCGTTTGATCAGTGACCGTCGTGAAACCTGCGCGCGCCGTAGCGCCTCCAGCTGTTCCTGGTTCATCGGCTTGATGGGCATCCGTTTATCCGGCTGCTTTTCGGGTGCCATGGTTGGGTCTCCTGGAAGTCGATTAGTCCTCAATGGTGTAGAGATAGGCGGCGATGTGCCGAGCGTCCTCCTCGCTGACGCCGAGAGTCGGCATCGCCGAGTCCTCCTGGAATTGTTGTGGGCTGATGATCCACGGGATGAGGTTGTCCGGCTCGTTCGGCATGATCCCCGCGATGATGCGTCGGTCCGCCCATGCCGTGAGCGCTGGGCCAACATGGGCATCAGCCCGGTTGACTCCCGGGATGGTGTGACACGAATAGCATCCGTAGTCCAGAATCGCCTGCTTGCCTAGCACCGGGTCACCTCCCTCCACCTCAACTTTCGGCTCGCCGACACCATTAAACCAGCCGCACGCCGCCACAACCGTAACGGCCGCGACGACCAGCAGCAGGGCAAACGCTCGGTGTGCGAGCCGGGATGGTGTTACGCGCATCATTCAGCTCCTTCCGGTCGCGACGGTATGCTCGGTCGCTGTCTCGAAATCCGTCTCCGCCCGTTCCAGCCGTTGAACACTCTCGCCTGCCGCCACAATCCACCGACCAATGAGAATCAGCGCCGTTACCGTGAACCACAGCCCCATCGGGACCCACATGATGACGCCAGCGAGCTGTTGATCCTCCAGAGGTGTCAATCCCCAATCGTCGGTGTAGGCCATATGGCTGACATAGAGTGGCTTGCGAGCGAAGGTCAGCAGCGCCCCGAGCGCACTGGAGTGTAGCGCGGTTGCGAAGATGAGCAGGAAGGCCGCCGCATGCCCCATGCCGGTCGGCCTGCCGGCTTCGAGCACACGACGCCAGAAGAGGACCGCCATTGCTGCAAACGTGGCATGCTCCAAATCATGGACCAGTTGGCTCTCCAAGGCCGCGTCGTACAGCGCAGGAACATGCCAAAGCCAAAGCACGCCCGCAAAGAGCACCAGCACGCTCGCCCAGTGGTTCAGGCCGTCCCATACAGCTGCAACCCAGCGGCTCTCTTTCGGCAAGCGTGTCACTCGCCTGCGCCACTGGATCGGCAGTGCCCAGAGTATCGCGAGTCCTGGCCGGCCAGCGGCGATCAGCAGTGGGCCGACGAGGATCACGAGCAGATGCTGGGTCATGTGGGCGCTGAACAGTGATCCACCCATTGCATCCAGCGGCGTCAGTCGACTCAGCGCGAAGGTGGCAATCCCCCCAAGATAGGCGCCGAGCTGCCACCGGCGAACACCCTGCCCGTCTCCCCCACGGGCCCACATCCGAGCCACCCCGCGCAGATAGATCCAGACAGCAACGAGCAGCAGCAGGGCGAAGAGCGGATCCGGTCGCCAGGCAGTCCAGATCGTGTCAGGTGTTGGGCGGACGTCGGTGTGTGCGCTCGCTGGTACAGAACTGGCCGCCAGCAACAGCATCGCGAGAGCCGCGTCGAGCCAGGGTCGACTATGCTGTTCCCGGCGCCACGCCTTGACGACCAATGCCATCTGCCCACTGATCATGGTGCGTTCACTCCGCAAGGATCGAGGACGAACATGGGCGTCCATTGAGCGATGACCGCGACCCCGGAAATCAGACTGAGGGCGATGCCGAGCAGCCCAACAAACGCGAGCCAGTCATCCCGTCCTTCAAGGTTGTCTCGGAACGATCCGCCATGCGTCCTCAGAAGCCTGATCGACGTCAAGAGCGGGATCAGCACCAGCCCTACTGAGACGACACTTGCGATGTGCAGGGCGATCTGCCCACCCATCACGCAGACTGGCTGCACGAGGAAGTAGCTCACGTTGAGGTGTAGCGCCCACACCGCCACTGGCCCAAGTAGCGCGATGCCTACGGGTACCAGGGTGCTCCATGGCAGCGGGTCATTTGTTGGCGCGGAACTCTCGCGTTCGGTCATGGCTGCAATCCTGTCTTCAGCGTGTGGTCAGGCGTAATTCGGAAAGAGATAGATGATCGGATACAGGACCAGCCACACGATCACAACGAACAGCCAGTAGAGTGTCGTGCCTTGCACCGCGGATCGTCGCCGTTGGTTGAAGAACCCCTTCCAGGCGAGGGTTTGCGTGCTGAGTGTCTTGATCAGCACGATCAGCACGTGCGCCGAGTGGAAGCCGGCAATGGTCCAGACGATCGAACTATATGCGTGTTCCCGCCACGTGTAGTCGAGATCCAGGTACTCGTAGGCCTTGAGTCCAAGGAAGACGAGCAGCATCACGGTGCCGATCGCGCGCCAGAGCCGCAGGCCGTTGATGTCTCCCTCCCGCAAGGATCGATCCGCGATCCACGCCGGGATGATGCTGGCTCCCAAGACGACCGTGTAGATCGTCGGGATGAGCAACTTCGGCTGGTCGATGCCATCCGGAGGCCAAACCGTGGCGTTCGCGAACAGGTAGAAGTAGCTGGCGATCAGCCCGGCGAAGACGGTCGCCTCAATCATGATGAGCAAGACGATTGCCCACCATCCATGAGAGGCGCTGCCGGTGGCGTAGGACGGCAACTTAGTTGGCTGTTCCGTTGCCGTGCGCTCCGTCACTCCCAGTCCCCCTTCCGTGGCAAGAGCCACCCCAGTGCGCAGATCAGGCTGAGCACCGCCCCAATAGGCACAAACCAAAGCGAGAAAATTGCGCCGATGAACAGCAACCCAACTGAGAGGGCCAGCAGTAGCGGGAAGATCGATGGGTTCGCCAGCACGTACTTGCGCTCGAGCTTTGCGTCGAGCATGCGAGTGCTTACGACTTCCCGGCGCTCCAGCTGTGGATCGAAGAGTTCGTCCGGAATCGTATCGGGCTGCGCACCTTCAAGGGCTGGCCCGACCTCGTCATTTGGCCAAAGGGGGAACTGTCTGGGCACCACTGGTATCGAGACGAAGTTGTAGGGTGGCGGCGGCGACGGAACCGACCACTCCAGCGTCCCCGCCCCCCACGGGTTGTCTGGCGCCTGATCGCCTCTCCAACGAGACCAAACCACATTGATGAAGATGAGCAGTAGGGAGAATCCGAAGGTGTATGCTCCGATGGTGGCGATCAAGTTCTCGGTGTCCCAGCCGACATCGTTATGGTAGGTGTAGATCTGTCGCGGCATGCCATCGAGACCAAGAAGATGCATAGGGAAGAACGCGACATTGAAGCCGACTAGCGCCAGCCAGAAGCTGACTTTGCCGAGCCCCTCATGCATCATCCGCCCGAAGAACTTCGGATACCAGTAGTGCAGGGCCCCCAAGAGTGGGAACACGCCGCCGCCGATCAGGACATAGTGGAAGTGCGCCACCACGAAGAAGGTATCGTGGACCTGCTCGTCGAAGGGGATCGCTGCTACCATCACACCGGTGATGCCGCCGAGAACGAAGATAAAGAAGAACCCGAAGATGTAGAGCATCGGAGTGTTGAAGCTCGGTCTGGTGCCCCACATGGTCCCGATCCAACTGAACACCTGGATGCCACTCGGGATCGCAATGGTCATGCTGGCTGCGGTGAACAGGCTGAGGCTCAGCCATGGCAGGCCGGTCGTGAACATGTGGTGAACCCAGAGCCCGAAGCTCAGGAACCCGATTGCCACCAACGACAACGCCACTAGCAGGTAGGCAGCGTTCGACCGCCTAGCGAATGTCGCTACGATCGTCGAAATCATGCCGAGCGCCGGCACCAGGATGATGTAGACCTCAGGATGCCCGAACACCCAGAAGAGGTGCTGCCACAGCAGTGGGTCACCGCCCTCTGCCGGATTGTAGAAGTGCGTGCCAACCAATCTATCGAGCGCAAGGAAGACGCTTGCGAGCATTACCGTCGGCATCGCGAAGATGATCATCATCGACGTGACGAGCATTGCCCAGACGAAGAGAGGCATGCGGTTGAGCGACATCCCTGGTGCTCGCATCCTGAGAATGGTTACTACCATATCTACAGCCGCCACCAGCGTCGCGATCTCCATGAACGTGATTGCAGTCGTCCACACATCGATCCCAATACCGGGTGAGTACTCCTCGGAGGCGAGCGGCACGTAGTTGAACCAGGCGGCGTCCGGCCCATTGCCGGTAAGGAGTGCCACCCAGACGGTGAGACCTGCAATCAGGAACACCCAGTAACCAAAGGCGTTGAGTCGGGGGAAGGCCATGTCTCGTGCCCCGATCATGAGCGGCACGAGATAGATTCCCACGGCCTCCATCACCGGGATGGCAAAGAGGAACATCATCGTGGTGCCGTGCGAGG
>JALZCF010000186.1 GCA_030863245.1 Chloroflexota bacterium | reverse complement strand
GGGTGGGATGTAAGGTGGTGTGTTTGGATGTCAATCAGGAGGGGGCAGAGCGGGTTAGCCAGGAGTTGATAGGGCACAACGTGGAGAGTGTGGCGCTCCGCTGTGACGTGAGCGATGCGGAGGCGGTCTTCGATACGGTAGGGGAAGTCGTCGAGCGGTTTGGGCGGTTGGATGTGGTGGTGAATTGCGCTGCTATTGACCACACGCTCTCGGTGGATGAGATGACTGTCGAGCAGTGGGACCAGGTCATCGCGGTCAACCTGCGTGGCCCCTTCCTGATGGCGAAGGCAGCCCTGCCAACCATGCGGCAGCAGGGTGGCGGCGATATCGTCAATGTTGCATCGACTGCGGCAACTCGCGCTTGGGCAAACGCCTCCGCCTACCACGCCTCTAAGTGGGGATTGGTTGGATTTGGACGCGGGCTGGGCGTGGAGGGACGTCCCGATAACGTTCGTGTGACGACTATTATCCCGGGCGGCATGCGGACCCATTTCTTCGATCGATTCGAGGAACAGGGGATCCCGATGCCAGATGAGCGCGATCTGCAGGATCCGGCTAACGTTGCCGCAACGATTCTTTTTGCCGTACGGATGCCGCGCCAGTCGGTGGTACAAGAGGTTATCGTCACGCCGCTGACTGAGACAAGTTGGCCGTAAGGGAATGCATCATGAAGAGGGAGCGGAGAGACGAATGATAGTTGTGCGTGCTCCGGTGCGAATCAGTTTCGGTGGTGGTGGGACCGACCTCGAAGCGTACTATGCCCTGCATGGCGGGTTCGTTGTCAGCACCACGATAACCCGCTACTGCTACGTCATTGTTAGGGAGCCGTCCGACCAGAGTATCCGGATCAACTCGGCTGACTATCGTGTTTGGCAAAGATTTGATCCGCGCGAGATACCCCCTGTGGAGGAGCCCCTGGTACTCGCAAAAGCGGCCATCGAGCGCTTCGCTGAGTACGGTATCCGTGAGAGAGGGGTCGATCTTTTCCTCACAGCAGAAGTGGCACCGGGGACGGGTTTGGGTTCGTCCAGCGCGATGGCTGTCGCACTTAGCCAGGCCCTCGCTACCTATGCTGGACCCTCCCTAACGCGGAAGGAAGCCGCCGACTTGGCAAGTTGGCTTGAGATCGAGCGGCTTGGGATGCCCATCGGCAAGCAGGATCAGTATGCCAGCGCCTACGGAGGCTTAAACACGATCGAGTTCATGCGGGAAGGAGTACGGGTCCGACCCTTACCCCTGTCAAGCGAGGTCCGCGACGCACTCTGCTCGCGCCTATTACTCTTCTCGACCGGTCAGTGCCGTAACTCAGCAGAGATTCTGGCCCAGCAGCGGGAGGATACGAGGACGAAGCCTACGGTTAACGAGTCCTTGCATCGTCTGAAGGAGTTGGCGCAGGAGATGGCGTGCATGCTCAGGAATGGGGAACTGGATGCTTTCGGTCGACTCCTCGATAGCGGATGGCAGGAGAAGAGGCGCCTGTCCAACAAGGTTTCCAACCCAACGATTGACCGCTGGTATAGTGCCGCCCGTGATGCCGGTGCGCTCGGTGGAAAAATCAGTGGAGCGGGGGGTGGTGGCTTCCTCCTGCTGTACTGCCCGCCTAACAAGCAGGGCGCTGTCCGGGAAACGATGGCTCGGATGGGCCTTCGTGAGTTGACCTTCGACTTCGACGTCGGAGGGGTACAGGCCATACATTTTCCTGAATCACCCGATGTGGTCATTGGCTCGGGTGGTTACCCAAGCTATGCGTCAAATGGGAAGCGACAGGAGAGATACAGTTATGCAGGATGAGCTCGAGGTACCTACATCAGGAGGAGGTAGGGAACAGCCATGAATAATAATCTCCTTCGCCTTATCGATAGATTTGTCGATCTCGACGTGCTCGTGATTGGGGAGGCCATGCTCGACAGCTATTTGGAAGGGAGCACAGATCGGCTGTGTAGGGAGGCGCCAGTACCAGTCGTGAGCGTGGCCGAGCAAAAGGACGCGCCCGGCGGTGCAGCGAACACCGCGGCGAATATCTACGCGCTTGGCGGGCGAGTGCACTTCCTCTCCGTGATAGGAGCGGATGCGGAGGGAGAACGGCTCCGTCGTGCTCTGACGGTACGTGGGGTGAGCACGGAGCATCTCCTGACGCATCCGTCGCGACGCACCCTAGCCAAACACCGGGTCGTGGCCGACGGTCAGATCCTGGTGCGCTTCGATCAAGGCAACACGGATGACGTGGACCCGGCGATCGAGGCGGCGCTGCTCGAGCGTCTCGACCATCTCTTCCATCTGTGTGATGCCCTCGTCGTCTCCGACTATGGCTACGGCTTCTTCACGTCGAGAGTGATTCAAGCGATTGCGCGGTTGCAGTCGCGATCGCCTCGTATCGTCGTTGCCGATTCCAAACAACTCGAGCGCTATCGAGATGTAGGCGTCACAGCAGTCAAGCCCAACTATGACGAGGCAGTGCAACTGCTTGGATTGCCCGGGCGTGATGGCTTGACGGCGCGGGCCGAGCAGATCGCGGCGCAGGGGGAGCGGGTGCTTGAGGTGTGTGGGACACAGATCGCAGCCATCACCCTTGATACGGCAGGTGCCATGATCTTTGAGCAGGGACGATCACCCTACCGTACCTATGCACGCCCTCGACCCCACTCCCGAGCGACAGGGGCGGGCGATACCTTCGTGAGCGCCCTAGCGCTTGCTTTAGCGGCCGGTGCCCATACCCCGGCCGCCGCAGAGCTGGCTTCCGCGGCTGCTACCATCGTAGTCGGGCAGGACGGAACCGCGACCTGCACGGCGGGGGCGCTGCAGGGCTATGTATCGTCCGAAGACAAGTATGTGAGGGATAGATCGTTGCTGGAGGCATGTATCGCTTTCCATCGGCAGCAGGGACGTCAGATCGTTTTCACCAACGGTTGTTTTGATATCCTACACCGTGGCCACATCACCTACCTCAGTCGTGCCAAGGCGCTGGGTGATGTGCTGATCGTCGGGGTCAACTCGGACGAGAGCGTGCGCCGCCTGAAGGGGGAATCTCGCCCGATCAACACGCTCGAGGATCGCGTGCAGGTGCTTGCCGCCCTGAGCTGCGTCGACTACGTCGTCCCATTTGGCGAGGATACGCCGAGCGAGCTCATCCGTGCCATCCGTCCCGACGTGTTCGTCAAGGGAGGGGATTACACCCTGGAGATGCTTCCCGAAGCACCGCTGGTAACGGAGCTGGGGGGCGAAGTAAGAATTCTTCCCTACCTCGAAGATCGCTCTACCACGGGCATCATTGAGCGGATTCGTGAGGTGTATGCGGTGCCTAACGGCCTGAAGGGTGTGGGGGTGTGATGGTTGCTGACGAGCGTTGGAACCAGGCGAAGAAGCTGTTGTGCGTGCGGTTGGATACGATTGGGGATGTGATGATGACGACGCCGGCGATACGGGCACTCAAGGAGTCGGGGCCTGGACGTCATATCACGCTTCTTACGTCATCCCCAGGTGCGATGGTGGCGCCCTATGTGCCGGAAGTGGACAATGTAATCGTCTACGATGCCCCGTGGATTAATGTGGCAGCGCCGCGCAAGAGTAGCCAGCCCGAGGTCGAGATGGCGGAGCAACTGCGCGAGGCTGGATTCGATGCGGCTGTTATTTTCACGGTGTATAGCCAAAATCCCCTACCTGCTGCGTTCCTCTGCTATCTCGCTGATATTCCGCTACGGCTGGCGCACTGCCACGAGAATCCGTACCAGTTGCTCAACCCGTGGGTGGAGGATCCAGAGCCGACACACTTTGTGCGGCATGAGGTTCGCCGCCATCTGGATCTTGTCGCGACGGTTGGTTGCCAGATTGAGGATGAGCGGATGTCCTTCCAAGTGCCAGCGGCCGCACGCCAGCGTATCCAACAGCTCCTTGAAGGGCTGGCGGTCGATCTGGCTTCCCCCTGGGTTGTCATCCATCCCGGCGCCACAGCACCGTCGCGCCGCTACCCGCCCGAAGGGTTTGCGGCGGTGGCAGATCGACTTGTGATGGAGAGCAATTGGCAGGTGCTGTTCACCGGCACATCACCAGAACGGGAACTGGTCGAGGAGATTCAGTCAAAGATGAATGCTCCTTCGCACTCACTCGTTGGCTGCCTCTCTCTCGCGGAACTTGGCGCGCTACTCGAGGCCGCGCCGGTTCTTATCTCTAACAACTCAGGCCCCGTCCACATCGCCGCAGCACTGGGCACGCCGATCGTGGACCTGTACGCGCTGACCAACCTCCAGCACACGCCCTGGATGGTGCCAAGCCGTGTACTCTACCACGATGTACCATGCAAGCTATGTTACAGGAGCATCTGCCCGGAAGGCCACCACCACTGCTTGCGCCTTGTCTCTCCCGATGCGGTGGTGACGGCAGCGCACCAGCTGCTCGAACAATCAAGACATAACGGTGCAGGGGAAATGCAGGAACTGGCTGATATCTTCCCTAGCGTTCCCTTCATCTTCTCTTCTGGGCTTGAAAAGAAGGTTGTGTTGTGAAAAAGATGAACTCCTCGTCAGCTACAGGTCCTCGGGTCTCGATTCTCATGCCCACCTTTGACCACGCGCGCTTCATCCGGCGGGCGATCGATAGCCTGCTAGCACAGACGCTGAGCGAATGGGAGTTGATCGTCGTCGACGATGGATCGACGGATGAGACACCCATTATCGTCAAGCCGTTCCTGGTTGACAAACGGATTCACTACCATCGTCTCGATTCCAATCAAGGGCTTGGGAGAGCCTTGAACTATGCGCTGGAACATGCACGTGCGCCGCTGATCGCCTACCTGCCATCCGACGACGTGTACCATGCCGAGCATCTAGCTTCCTTGGTTGAAGAGTTGAGCAACAATACAGATGCCGTACTAGCCTACTCCGGCGTACGTCACCACTACAACCGCTTTGCAGATGGCCAGATCGATGGCTACCCGCTGCAACTCGTGCAGGTCATACATCGCCGTACTCCCGATCGGTGGGTGGAGCGGACGGAGGTGGTGACGGACGATCTGGGACGCATGTTGTGGGATAAGCTCCGCAATCGGGGGGCGTTCGTCAGCACCGAGCGCGTGACCTGTGAGTGGGTGGATCACCCGGGGCAGCGGCACAAGATTGTGCAGGAACCGGTCGGCGGTATCAACCCGTACCGGCGGCGCTATGGGGTCAAGCACCCCCTTCGCTTCCACACGACGGTTGGCAACTATATCGACGAGGTCGGTCGCTACCGCCACTACCGGGAGCGACCTGACACGCCGATGGCGGAGGACGGGCTCAAGATCGTCCTCGTCGGTGAGTTGGCATACAACGCGGACCGCGTGCTGGCCCTGGAGGAACGAGGGCACAAGCTGTACGGCCTTTGGATGGAGGACCCCTACTGGTACAATAGCGTGGGACCATTGCCCTTCGGGCATGTCGAGGATCTACCACGGTCCGACTGGCAGGCGGCGCTACGGCAGATACAGCCTGATATCATCTATGCCCTCCTCAACTGGCAGGCCGTTCCCTTCGCGCACCAGGTCATGATGAATAACCCAGGCATCCCCTTCGTCTGGCACTTCAAAGAAGGGCCGTTCATCTGCTTGGAGAAGGGGAGTTGGAACCAGCTCGTCAACCTCTACGCGCGGGCTGACGGGCAGATCTACTCCAGCCCCGAGATGCGTGATTGGTTCGATACCATCGTCCCTGGCCTCACGAAGCAGGCCCCTACCCTTGTATTAGACGGCGATCTGCCGAAGCGGGACTGGTTCAGCGCCGAGCGCTCGCCCCGACTCTCTGATTCGGATGGGGAGCTTCACACGGTCGTGCCTGGCCGACCCATCGGCCTCCACCCGCACACGGTGGCGGAACTGGCGGAGCAAGGGGTCCACCTCCACTTCTATGGGGATTTCACCCATGGTCAGTGGCATAAGTGGATCGAGAAAGCCCGCCACCTTGCCCCCGATCACCTGCATCTCCATGCTCATGTGGACCAAGAGGATTGGGTGTCCGAGTTCTCCCAATACGACGCAGGGTGGTTGCACTTCTTCCACAGCAGGAACAAGGGTGACCTGCGCCGTGCTGACTGGGATGATCTGAACTATCCGGCGCGCATGGCAACCCTGGCCATCGCGGGCCTGCCCTTGTTGCAGGCGGATAACAGTGAGGCCGTCGTTGCGGTGCACTCCATCGCGCGTCGCTTCGATCTGGGCCTCTTCTTCGACAACATGGAAGAGTTGGCCGAGCAGCTCCGCGACCGAGAGCGCCTCGATCGGCTGCGGGAGAGTGTATGGCAGCAGCGCGAGATCTTTACCTTCGATTACCATGCTGACCGTCTGATCGACTTCTTCCGAAAGGTGATTGCGACCTATCAAGAAGGGGCACGGTGAAGAAGCTAGAGAACGTCCGAAAGATAGCGGTCTTACGTGCTAACGCCATCGGAGACTTCATCTTTGCCCTCCCGGCGCTAGAGGCACTACGTGCTGCCTATCCCAACGCCGAGCTCGTATACCTTGGCCAGCCGTGGCACGCAGGCTTTCTATCCGAGCGGCCGGGGCCGGTGGATCGGGTGGTGATGGTCCCGCCTAGTCGAGGCGTTCGCGAGGACAAGGGATGGGATCGCACAGAGGAAGACCCAGAGAAGCTCGAGCACTTCTTTCGGGAAATGCAGGGTGAGCGATTCGATCTGGCCCTTCAGCTACACGGGGGCGGACAGAACTCCAACCCCTTCCTCCTTCGTCTCGGCCCGCGTGTGACGGCAGGCATGAAGGCACCAGATGCGCCTCCACTCGATCGGTGGGTGCCTTACATCTATTACCAGCGCGAGGTCTTGCGCCTCCTGGAGGTGGTCTCCCTCGTGGGCGCATCCCCTGTGGTTCTCGAGCCGGCCCTGGCAGTCACAAAGGAAGATCTCATCTAGTCGTGGGAGGCCGTTCCTGAGACCGGCACACCTCTGGTAGCCCTCCATCCCGGTGCAGGAGACCCGCGGCGCCGCTGGCCTGCGGAGAAGTTTGCCAGGGTCGGGAATGCGCTCGCCAAAGCGGGCATGCAGGTTGTCGTGACGGGCATCGGGGAGGAGCGCGAGGTAGTCGAAGCCGTGGTGGGAGCCATGGAAGCCGAGGCAATGAATCTCTGTGGCCGTCTCTCCCTCGAGGGACTCGCCGGACTGCTCTCCCGTTGCCGCGTGGTTGTGTCGAACGATTCCGGTCCCCTGCATATGGCTGCGGCAGTGGGTGCAACGACGGTTGGAATCTACTGGGCAGGCAATCTGATCAATGCCGGACCTATGACCCAGGCACGCCACCGCTACGCCCTCTCCTGGCGCCTCGATTGTCCCACCTGTGGGTCAAACTGTATCATCGACCCCTGCAATCACCGCCCCTCGTTCGTTGCCGACATCAGCGTGGATGAGGTCCTCGCGTCCGTGCTGTCACTTCTCCATTGGGCTGTTACCTGAGATGGTCGTGCGGTACGCAGCAGGGTAAGAAGCCTGGCCCGACACTTGCTTTTTTCTCTATCAAATGAGGTTCGTAGACAAGCGATCATGCGGGGCAACGAGGCGGCTCCAGGATGCCGCTCCACGCCCTGCTTGATTATGCGTAAGGATAGAGGGAAGTGGTGGCCGAGATGAATGAAGCATTGGAAAAGATCGTAGAGGAGCAGGTAACGCAGGAGGGGGAAGTGCTGTGAGGATTGCAGCGATTGGAGATCTCCATTACCGCCCCAACTCCGTCTTCCGACCGCTTCTCCAAGAGATTGAGCGGGAGGCCGATCTGTTGGTTCTGGCGGGTGACCTAACCGATACCGGCCGGCCCATCGAGATGGAGGTCTTGTTGAGCGAGCTCGGTCCCTTCCCCCTACCCGTTGTGGCCGTGCTTGGCAATCATGATCATGAGAGCGGTCAGGCAGAACGGCTCAGCGATATGCTTCGTGCTGCGGGCGTCATCCTCCTGGATGGGACAGTGGTGGAGGTCGAAGGGGTGGGATTCGTCGGAACGAAGGGGTTCTGTGGTGGCTTCGGCGATACGATGATTCAACCCTTCGGAGAGCTTGCGCTGAAGACGTTTATCCAGGAGGGTCTGGAGGAGGCCGTGCGCCTGGAGAACGCACTCACCAAGCTCCGTCCTGAGCGCAAAGTGGTAGTTCTGCATTATGCGCCGATCCCAGAAACGCTTGAAGGTGAGCCGCTCGAGCTGTACCCATTCCTTGGCTCGGCTCGTCTGGCCAATGCCATCGATCGCCATGGAGTCGACGTAATCGTTCATGGTCATGCCCACTTC
>JALZCF010000154.1 GCA_030863245.1 Chloroflexota bacterium | reverse complement strand
CTGCCGCGCACCTCTACCTCGGGCGATACCTCATGCTCTCCCGGGGGCAGATCCTCAAGGGAAAGCGTCGCCCGAAAGCGGGTAGAGCTGAGCGTGGCGAGCGTCTCCTGGGTGGTTTGAATGAGCGCCGACACGGTTGATGGAGGCGAGTCGGTGAGGGCCATCCCCTCCGGGATATCCGTGACTTCCAGTGGAATGTTCTCGACACGCCTGACAGGGAGGGGAGAGGTCAGCCCCAGAACGATCCACCACACCAGGAGTGCGAGCAGCGCGGCGAGGGCAGCGGTACCCAACGCGCCGCGTGAAGGGGGTCGCTGTGGGAGTGACGCGAGGTTCCCTTGGAGTGACTCAAGGAGGGAGGGCAGTGAGAAGGTGGAAGCCGGTGGATGAGCCGGTTGGCGGCCAAATTGTACGATGCGTTCCCGCAGTTTGACGAGCTCCAATCGCTGGTGAAGTTGGCCCTCGTAGGCCACTGAGATGGCGCCTGTTTCTTCACTGACGACTACCATCAGCGCATCGCTCCGCTCGCTCAACCCCACCGCGGCCCGATGACGCGTCCCGAGCCGACGTGCGCCAGGCAGTGATCGTCGGGACACAGGAAGGACGCAACTGGCCGCGACAACGCGGCCACCGCGTATCACGACCGCCCCATCATGGAGCGGGCTGCCGTGATGGAAAATCGACTGGAGCAGCTCACTCGACACACGTCCCTCGACGGGAACGCCCGTCTCGATGATCTCCGGCAAGGCGGTGTCCCCTTCGAGGACGATTAACGCCCCGGTACGGGTCTCTGACATTCGCTCCACGGCGCGCACCAGCGAGGGCAGCACTGTCTCGGTCGTGGCCTGTCGTACCACCCCTGTCAGGCCGATGCTACGCCCGACATTCTCCAAGAGACGGCGCAGCTCATTATGAAAGATAACGGGCAAGGAGATCAAGAAGGCTAGGAGCGTAACGCGGACAAGCCACCCGAAGGTACGCAAGGGCAGCAAGAAGGAGGTCACGAGCAGCGGCACAATCAGCAGCAGGACACCACGCAGCAGGAAGGCGATCCGGCTGCGCTGCACGAGGTTGATGAGGAGGTAAAAGACGAGCGCGACCAGCGCCAGATCCAGCCAATCAAGCCAGCTCAGATTAGAGAGACGAAAGGTGAGATCGAGGAGGAGATTCTCTAGAGTAGGCATAACAACCTGGGGCGCTAATCTCTCACACGTCGTCTGGGTCGTCGATATACACGTCGCGATGTTTGCCGGGCCCCTCGCTCGCGCCGATGGTGCCCTCTGCTTCAAGGAGATCCACGATGCGAGCTGCGCGGGCATAGCCGACGCGCAGGCGACGCTGAAGCATGGAGATAGAGGCACGACCACGGTCGGCGACCAGCTCGCGAGCGCGCGGCAGGAGCTCGTCCTCCTCGTCGACCTCCTCCTCGAGCAGTTCCTCCCACCGTACGGGCTGCATCGGTGGTGGCGATGCAGCCCGCGCTTTATCAGTGGTGGTTGAACGGGCGGGACGCTTCAGATTTTCTGCCTGCTCGATCCAGAAACGGTTGAGGCGCGCCAGCTCCTCATCAGCAACGGAGCATCCCTGCGCGCGCCGCAGCCCACTGCTCTCAGCTGACATAAAGAGCATGTCTCCCCGGCCCATAAGGGATTCCGCGCCGCTGACATCGAGGATCACGCGGCTATCGGTACTGCTGCTGACGGCAAAGGCGATACGCGCCGGGAAGTTTGCCTTGATAAGCCCCGTCACCACGTCCACACTCGGCCGCTGCGTGGCAAGAATCATGTGGATGCCTGTCGCGCGCGCCATCTGCGCCAGGCGGCAGATCATCGACTCCACCTGATCGGCAGCAGCCATCATCAGGTCCGCGAGCTCGTCGATGACGAGAACGAGGAACGGGAGGGGCTTCTCCCCCTGCTGGAGCAGCTTGGCATTATAGGCCTGGAGGTTACGGACCTGCGCGTCGGAGAAGATCTTGTAGCGCCGCTCCATCTCGCTCACCGTCCAGCGCAGCAGCCCCACCACGCGCTCGACATCGGTGACGACCGGCACGATCAGGTGCGGGATGCTATTGTAGCCGACGAGCTCCACCATCTTCGGATCCACCATCAATAGCCGGAGCTGATCGGGCGTATTGTGACAGAGCAGGCAGCAGACGAGGCTGTTGATGCAGACTGACTTGCCGGAGCCGGTCGCGCCGGCAATGAGCAGGTGCGGCATGCGCGCCAGATCCGCCACGACCGCCCGCCCCATCACGTCGCGGCCCAGTGCCACCTTCAATGGCGCATGGAGGCGCTGAAACGCCTCGGTCTCCATCGTGCCGCGCAACGTCACCTCGCTGGCCTGATCGTTCGGCACCTCGATCCCTACGTAGTGATGTCCCGGAACAGGCGCCTCAATCCGGATGCGCGGTGCGGCAAGTGCCAGCGCGAGATCGTTGTGCAGGTTCGTGATGGCCGAGACCTTTACCTTGATGGCACGCTCCTCGCCACGTACGCGCTTGCGAACAAAACCTGGCTCCACACCATACTGCGTCACCGTCGGCCCACGATTCACCTCGACTACGCGTGCTGGCACCCCAAAATGGCTCAACGTCTCCTCGATGATACTTGTCTTGCGCCGGATGTCCTCCCAATCGGACTCACGATCCGGTACGTCCTCCAGCAACTCCTGCCACGGAGGAAGGGCCCAAGATGTGTCAGGGAAGAAGGGAACGCTCTGAGCATCTGTGTGCTTCGCGACGGTGCCACCCGGTTCTGCTTCCTGCTGTCGCACGCGCAACCCCTTCCACCACGTTCTTGTCTGCTCCCACAGGTGTGACAGCGAAGGAAGGGCTAGCTGGGACTCGGAAGGTGACTCCGGTTGAACATGGAAGAGCGGCTCCTGCTGAGCCGGCATAGGTGGGGGTGGCGCGGCGCGAGGGCGTCGCCGCGAATGCCGTGAATAGTGGCGATGTAGGGAGCGCGCTACCTCAGCGAGTGACAACTCGAATAGGGAGAGCAGGCCGAGCAGGCCCAGGAAGAGCAGGGCAACGGGCGTGGCCACGGGACCGATTGCCAGTGTCAGGATGTGGAGGGTATAGTGGCCGATCAGGCCACCGAAGTTCGCGATGGTACCCAGCGCGCGCCACTGCTGGAGCAGCCCCATGAACGCGAGAAACACCAGTACGACGAGCCCCAATCCAAAGATACGATACCAGGGTGGGGGAGGCGCATTCTCGCCCCTCGTCAGGAGCCAGACGCCGACGCCCAGCATTGCGAAAGGCACAGCCAACGCCCCGACACCGAAGAGGAGTACCAGCCAATCCAGCCAGGGCTGTATCAGGGAGGGATGGTCGCTGGGGAGCATGGCCAGGCCTGTCAGGATGCCACTCATCGAGAAGGCGATGCCGACGAGGTCGGTGAAGCGATCGACGGGTAGAAAAGGCACCCACTCATACCCCTTCGACGTGCGCGTCGTGCGAGATGTGCTGCGTTTCTTGTCCTTGCTCTGCCTCGTCGACTTCCCGGCCATCTCTCACCACCCGAACATCTGTTCCTGAGGTTTGCCATTGTAGCAGAGGCATAGAACAGTGACAATGCAGCCGGGGTAGACCGTCTTTTCCTTGCGGAGTCGGTAGAGGAGATCGAGTTGGAACCTCACTCGTAGCGGAGCGCGTCGATCGGGTTGAGCCGCGAGGCGCGAAGCGCGGGGTAGAGACCAAAGAAGAGACCAACCGCAACGGAGACGCTGGTGGCAAGGAGGATGGCAAAGGGGGAGACGACCGCAGTCAGGTCGTCCTGGAGATTCGAGACCAGCACGGCACCCCCCCAACCGAGCAAGATGCCGAGGAAGCCCCCACTGATGCTGAGAAGGATTGCCTCGATGAGGAACTGGGAGAGGATGTCCCGTCGCTTGGCCCCAATGGCCTTGCGGATACCAATCTCGCGCGTGCGCTCCGTAACGGAGACCAGCATGATATTCATGATCCCTATGCCACCTACCAGGAGCGAGATGCCGGCGATAGCACCCAGGAAGAGGGTCAGGACACTCGTGATCTCTCCGAAGATCGAGAGCAAGTCGGTCTGGCTGATAACCGAGAAGTCATCATCGTCGCGGAAGGTGATCTTATGCCGCTCCCGCAGGGTACGCTCGATATCCTCCCGCGCGAGCTCCATGCGATCCTCGTGGTTCACCTTCACGTAGATGAACGACACGAGAAGCTCTCCCTCGTTGTTGCGTTGATTGAAGAGACGGCTATGCGCGGTGCTGAGGGGAATCCAAACGTTCCCATCCTCTGAGCCAAGGGCGCTTCCCCCTTTCTCCTTCATCACGCCAACGATCCTGAAGGGAATACGGTTGATCTGGAGGGTCTCGCCGATCGGGTAGCCACCATTAGGGAAGAAAGTCTCGTACGCTTTGGAGCCAAGCACTGCGACGCGCGCGCGTGTAGTGAGGTCGCGCTCGTCGATGAGGCGACCCATGCTTATCTCGTTGTTACGAACGAAAGCGTGGGGCGGGGTTACCCCCGCGATAGTAGAGAAGTGGTTCACAGCGCCCTGCTCGACCTGTGCACCCTGCGTCAACTCAGGTGCGATAGCGGTGGCATCGGGCACGTTGAAGGGGTCCGCCAAAGACTCCGCGTCCGCAACTGTCAACGTCAGGCCCGTGCGTCCCCCGCCACCCACCTCGCCGGGAACGACAAAGAGCAGATTCGACCCTGCGGATTGGATCTGCTCGGCTACCAGCTTCTGTACCCCCTCCCCCACACTCACCAAGGTAATCACGGCACCGACGCCGATAATGATCCCCAGCATCGTCAAGATCGAGCGTAGCTTGTTCGCACCCAGAGCGCGAAGGGCAATTCGAAAGAGTTCAACAGGTCTCATTGCGCTTCAGAGGTGAGAGGGCTGGACAGTGGGTGAGGATGAAAGGTCTTGAGCGTCAACGGCCAGAATGCTTGGCCCCTGTCGGAGCGCCTCTACGGCGCCCTCGCCCTGCATGTCGCCTGTGATGACGCCATCCCGTAGGAGGAGCACGCGCCGCGTCTGTGACCCAACCTCCACGTCATGGGTCACGAAGATGACGGTCATGCCACGTTCCTCGTTCAGTTGCCGGAAGATTGCCATGATCTCCGTGCCACTCTTGGTGTCCAGGTTGCCGGTCGGCTCGTCAGCAAGGATGATGTCGGGCTCCGTCACCAGCGCGCGCGCGATGGCCACACGCTGCTGTTGCCCGCCTGATAGCTCATTCGGTTTATGATGCAAGCGGTCGCCCAGTCCCACCAGCTCCAACGCCGCGCGGGCACGCTCGCTGCGGTTCTTCACGCCGCCGTACACCAGTGGCAACTCCACGTTCTCTAGCGCCGTTGTACGGGGGAGCAAGTTGAACTGCTGAAAAACGAAGCCAATGCGCCGGTTGCGAATCTCGGCCAATTGGTCGTCGTCTAGCCCGCTTACGTCCGTGCCTGCCAGCCAGTAGCGCCCACGCGTCGCCTGATCCAGGCAGCCGATGATGTTCATCAGGGTGGACTTGCCGCTCCCGCTCGGCCCCATGATGGCAAGGAACGCCCCCTCCTCCACGGAGAAGGATAGTCCCTGAAGTGCTGCTACCTCGATCTCACCCAGCCGGTAGATCTTCCACACCTCTTCGAGGCGGATCACGGGGCTGTTGTCACGATCCATCAGTCGTATCTACTCTGTCAGTTCCTGCCGCAATCGCTCGCGGCTGTCAACGCTGCGGATCAGTAGAACGTCACCCTCGCTGATACCATCTGTGATCTCGCTTACCTCATCGTTGCGTAGCCCTACCTGGACCTCTGTGCGAACCACCTCATCGCCATCAATCTTTTCGACGAAGAGTTTCCCACTGTTGCGATCTATCTCGATAGCGCGATTGGGCACCAGAAGCGCCCCTTCACGGGTCTCGGTCGTAATGTTGACATTCGTCGTCATCCCCACGCGTACTCCTGGCGCCGCTTCTGCGTCGAGCAGGATGCGCACGGGATAGGTGACAACCCCCTGCGAGATGGTCGGCACGGGTGCGACGTAGTCGATCTCGCTCACGATCTCTGTGTCCGGCAAGGAATCTATGAGGATCGTCACCGGGTCGCCAACGCGAACCTGGCCGATGTCGATCTCGTCCACCTCCACCTCAATACGGAATCCCGTCAGATCGACCAGGGTAATCATCGGCTGTCCGCTGGTTATCATCTCACCTTCCGTCGCAGCTTTGGTGGCTATGGTGCAAGTGAAGGG
>JALZCF010000146.1 GCA_030863245.1 Chloroflexota bacterium | reverse complement strand
TAGGAATGTTTCTACTAAACTGGCAACTTGCCATTGCAGCGTTCCTGATGATCCCCGTTATGTACGTAACCACACGCGTGTTCTCACGTCGTGCGCGTGCTGCTTTCCGTGTGACCCGCGAAACAATCGGCGATGTGTCGACCAACCTGCAAGAGGATATCAGTGGCGTTCGCGAGGCACAGGCGTTCAACCGCACGGCACAGAACGTGGAGCGCTTTGAGCAGGCCAATGCCGCGAATCGCGATGCGAACGTGCGAGCGGGAGGTGTCACAGCGGCCTTCAGTCCGGCCATCGACGTCCTTTCTACCATTGCCACAGCCATCGTGGCAGGAGTTGGGGGCTGGCTAGCCTTCAATGGTGTCGTCACAGTGGGAGTAGTTGTGGCGTTCTTAGCCTATGCGGACCGCTTCTACCGCCCAGTGCAGCAGATTGCCGCGCTCTACACACAGATGCAGGCTGCCCTTGCAGCAAGCGAGCGCATCTTTGAGCTCCTTGACACCGCACCTGAACTAACAGACCGGCCGGGAGCGGAGTCGCTCCCTCCCCTTGAAGGACACGTGCGCTTCGAGCACGTCGACTTCGGTTACGAACCAGGCACCCTGGTTCTGGAGGATGTTGACTTCGTAGCCGCACCGGGACAGACCGTTGCCTTGGTAGGCCCGACAGGCGCGGGGAAGACAACATTGGTTAATCTGATCGGCCGCTTCTATGACGTGACAGATGGCTGCATCCTCATCGACGGCCACGATATCCGCGATGTCACACGAAGTAGCCTCCGACGGCAGATAGCTGTTGTGCCACAAGACGCCTTCCTCTTCGCGGGCACCGTCGCTGACAACATCCGCTACGGTAACCGGGATGCGACAGTGGAAGATGTGATCGAGGCAGCAAAAGCAGCACACGTGCATGACTTCATCATAGCGTTACCTGAAGGATACGAGACGAAGCTTGGCGAGCGCGGGGGCAATCTCAGTCAGGGGCAACGGCAGCTGTTGGCAATTGCGCGTGCCCTACTTGCTAATCCGCGCCTGCTCATCTTGGACGAGGCTACTGCAAGTGTGGACACACGCACCGAGCGACTCATTCAGGGTGCGTTGGAAAAGCTGCTTGCGGGACGAACCGCTATCGTCATTGCCCATCGCCTCTCCACCATCCGCCACGCCGACAAAATCCTGGTGCTTCAAGATGGCCACATTGTCGAGCGTGGCACGCATGAGGAGCTCCTAGCACAAGCCCAGCTCTACTCAGAATTCTATTGGCGCCAGATCCGTCCGGCTGCTTGATTGCCTACTGTTCCGGTGCCGTTAGCCTCGCAAACACACCCCGCCAACCAGTGAGCATAATAAGAGTGAAGACACCTGCTACGATCGCGAAGGAGGGATGTGCCACATGCCCCACCAGAGGGATGCGAATCAGCAGGCCCAGTGGGAAGGCAAGGAGCCATGTCAACGCAGTGCGCTTGACTCCCTGTGCGACGTCTCCCGTTGCCTCCAAGCCATAAGCACCTGTGAAGGGGGCTACGGCCGCCCATGCAAGAATAAAGGGTAGCGCCGTGCCAACGATATCATCCAACGCACTTCCCATGGAATGGGCACGACGGCCCAGCGCAGCGAAGGCGAGAAACGTTGCAAGATCACCAACAATGAGTAATAGCCGTTGGCTGTTGGAGAAAGTTGGGGTGAGCATAGGACCTCCTACCCTCAATATGTCCGAATACTACGAAATGCCTCCGCGAATTGGACAGTCTCTTGTGCGTACTGCCGGGCCGTAGTGCGGTCGCGTTCTTTCATCCACTCCAGGCTTTTCTCACCGTCGGGGAATTGGCTCTTGTGGACCATGCTGATGGCAAGTTTCTCCTCGTACACTTCATCGATTGGAACAACGATATCTGGCTCTGGCGTTGAAAAGCAGAAAATGTGCTTAACCTGGCTGAGGGAGATGTCCCGAGCGAGCTGTTCGGGGTGGTAGAGTGGCATCTTGGCGGGCATGAAGGCGTCTAGTGCCGCCCGACCGACAGCCATATGATCTGGGTGCAGATTGCCACGGTAGGCTGCTATTGGGTCAAAGGTGAAGATAGTGTCAGGTTGCAGTCGTCGGTAGACATGTGCAACCTGGCGGCGCAGAGTAAGGTTATTGACCAGTTCCCCATCATGGTAACCTAGAAACTCAACATGTCCTAGACCGAGTAGTTTAGCAGCACGACGAGCCTCCTCACGGCGCAGCACGGCGAGAGCAGGTTTGGCAAGCGCAGGATCGCTCGATCCCAGGTCACCATCTGTCGCCAGCAGTAGATCGACGCGCTTCCCCTGCGCAAGTAACTGGATCAGCGTCCCACCGCACATGGTCTCTAAGTCATCAGCATGTGCGGCGACGACGAGGATGCTCCGGCAAGGAGCGAAGGCATCAATATCTTTCATCATTTCGTTTCTCACGACTGCTTGAATATGATCGTTGATTTTCGGATTGGTAAACACGCCTTTGACAGATCATATGGCACCAGCTGTGGAACTGTACCTGCGATAGCGAGACGATGCTCCGGGAAGGCGGCTGCGAGTTGAGAGCGGTGTGCTAAAACCCGAACGTCTCGCGCAGCCAGGGCAGTGCGAAGAAGAGGAGGAACGCCCCGGCTGATGCCCACATCATCCAATGCACTTCCCGCGCGCGTCCTTGGAAAGCTTTGATGAGAACGTAGCTGATGAAGCCAAACCCGATACCATCGGTAATCGAGAAGGTGAACGGCATGATCAGGACCGTCATCAGCGCCGGGAAGCCTTCAGCTATGTCGCTCCAGTTCACTTCCTTGAGCCCGCTTGCCATTAGGAAACCGACAAAGATAAGTGCGGGCGCGGTGGCCTGAGGTGGGATCACACCCGCGAGTGGGGCGAAGAACATCGCTAGAAAGAAGAAAACGGCTACCACGACTGCAGTGAGACCCGTGCGCCCTCCCACCGCGACGCCCGCAGCGCTCTCGATATAAGTCGTGACGGAAGAGGCGCCAAGCGCCCCACCAACGGAGGCGGCCAAAGAGTCGACGAGGAGCATAGGATGGAGATTTTCAACCTCCCCTTCGGGCCCGACATCGCCCATCTGCTCAGACACGCCGATGATCGTGCCCATCGTGTCGAAGAAGTCGGTGAGCATCAGCGAGAACACCACAAGGATAGCACTAATTAGACCGAGTTTAAAGACGCCGGGAATACCGAACACCCCGGGAAGCACAAGAAAGGAGAAATCTGGCACCGCGAAGATGGCCTCCGGCACGGTTGCACCGGTCACAAAGCTGGTAAAGCCGGTAAGACTATTCAGAATAATGGCAATAACGGTGGTGATGGCGATTCCAGCGAGCAGCGCAAACTGCCACCCTCGTGCGAAGAGTAGGAGCGTAATAGCCAGCCCGATCACGGTCACAAACACTGGTAGGTTGTCCAACGCACCAACAGCAAGGGGCGTGGAAGGCTGCCCAGCCACTACTCCTTCCTCAATCGGGATGGTCTCCACGGGTACCCGGACTAGGCCACCGTTGACGAGACCAATGAAGAGAATGAAGAACCCGATCCCTGCGCCAATCGCATGTTTGAGGGCGTTAGGGATCGCTCGCATGACTGCCTCACGGATCCCCAGGAGAACCAGGACGGTAATTACTAAACCCTCAAGCACGACCACCCCCATCGCCTCTTCCCACGTCAAACCGGAGCCAACAATGAGTTGGAAGGCAACGACAGCATTAAGTCCCATGCCAGGTGCCAATGCAAAAGGACGGTTGGATGCCAGTCCCATCGTGAGCGTCATTAGTCCTGCGGAAAAGCAGGTTGCTGCCAGCACCTGGTTGAAATCAGGGCCTAGGCCTTGCAGGGAAGGTATTCCCGCAAATGAGAGAATCGCCGGATTTACGAAGATGATGTAGGCCATGACCATAAAGGTCGTGAGTCCCGCCCATAACTCCCTACGAAGGGTGCTTTCCCGCTCATCAAAACGGAAGAACGAGGCGATGGCGGAATCGGTGGTTGTTACCTGTCGTGCCATAAGGACTCCTCCGAGTAGTAGCAAGGTCGCGGCAAGCGTATGCGATCAGATAATACCAGTCATTGCACTTTCCACAAGGCATGGTTACCGGATTGGTAGTCTATTGGTAGTCTTGCAGTGGTAAGCAACCCGGTAATTCAATGTGTAACTCAATGTCTACACGAAGTCTTCCGACCATCTTGAAACGAGTCCAACCGCGGCACTCCGAAAAGCAACGATAGGTTACTCTCAGGAAAGAAGGAATAAAACAGCGCTGTGGGAGAACGATGGAAGAGACAATAAATAGGAGCGCACAGGCTCTGCGCTCCTATTTATCCCCCGAGACACGACTTTCCAAGGAAAGGCTACTGCACGAACTCCTGCAGGCGCCCAGCCACGCGCTGGGGCACGTACGCCCGTACATGCGTTCCATCCTGCTCGTGAGATTCTTCTTCAATTTGCCCGCGCTCATGGATCAGATTAATCAGGTCACCGTGACTGTACGGGATGCGCACGTCTATTTCCACCATCTGGCAGCGCAGCATCTCTTCAGTTTTCTCGAGCAGTTTCGGGATACCCTCCCCCGTCTGTGCGCTCACGAGAACACTATCCCCGTAGCGTGCCGCCTCGCGAGCAAATACCTCGCGCCGCTCGTCGCTCAGCAGGTCAGATTTGTTCCAGGCCATCAGCAACGGTTTGTCCACCAGCCCTAGTGTCTCCAACACCTCCTCCACGGCATCGATCTGCCCGTCCGCCATTGGATGGGAAATATCAACCACATGGAGGAGGAGGTCCGCCGACTCGATTTCCTCCAGTGTGGCACGGAAGGCAGCCACCAGATGGGTTGGCAGCTTCTGGATGAAGCCTACCGTATCCGTAAAGAGGATTTCCCATCCCTCCGGTAGTTCTACGCGGCGTGTCGTCGGATCGAGCGTAGCGAAGAGCTTGTTCTCTACCAACACGTTCGCGCCGCTCAAGGCATTGAGCAGTGTGGACTTGCCTGCATTGGTATAGCCAACGAGTGCCACAGTGGGAATGCCACTTCGCTCGCGCCGTTGCCGGTACTGTTCGCGGTGACGACGGACGTCCTCCAGCGAACGCTTGATACGGGCAATCTTGGCACTGATCTCGCGGCGGTCCACCTCAAGCTGTGTCTCACCGGGCCCACGTAGACCTACCCCGCCTGCGCCAGCACGTGCAGCGCCACCACCCGCCTGCCGGGCCAAGTGGGTCCACATACGTGTTAATCGAGGTAGGCGATACTCATACTGAGCCAGTTCGACCTGCAACTGCCCTTCCTTCGTCGCCGCATGCTGGGCAAAAATGTCAAGGATGAGCGCAGTACGATCGAGCACCTTTACGTCCTCGCCAAATTCGCGCTCCAGGTTGCGCTGCTGACCTGGCGAGAGCTCGTCGTCGAAGATGACTGTGCCCACATTCTGGCCTCTAATCCTTTCTTTCACCTCTTCCACCTTACCCGACCCAATGTAGGTGGCAGGGTTTGGCGCCTCGAGGTTTTGAGAGCTCTGGCCTACGACCTGTAGGCCAGCCGTCTCAGCGAGACGAGCCAGCTCGCTGAGTGAATCCTCAATACTCCATAGCGAGTCATGCTCACCCTTGATCGCTACACCCACAAGGTAGCAGGTTTCCTCTCTATTTGGTACAGGAATATAAAAATCCGACATTGTGCCTCTCGTTCGGAATGGTTGGTTGAAAGAAAGAGGGAACGGAACCAATGGAGTGGGGCAATTACTCCCAACCCCTTTTGCCCCTATGAAGCGCCTCGTTTCTTCGTGGCAATCTTTCCACGTGCAATTTCCTACTATTAGAGGTAATTATACCGTATTCGGACAGTTTTGCGATATGGCCGTATTGACGGATACCAGAGGCAGTTCTATACTCACCGCAATATACGGGCGTTGTTGTATGCATCTTGCGCCTACCTACATGATATCTCTGAAAGAGGATTTAGAATGCGAGTGTTGATTACAGGCGGCGCGGGATTTCTGGGTTCGCATCTCGCGGATCGCTTCCTCTCCGAGGGCCACGAGGTCGTCGCGATGGACAACCTGGTGACGGGTGACCTACGCAACATCGCGCACCTGGAAGGAAACGACCGCTTCACCTTCGTGCGACATGACGTCTCAAACTACATCCACGTCAGAGGGCCACTTGATGCTGTGTTGCACTTCGCCTCCCCCGCCAGCCCCGTGGACTACCTCGACCTACCAATCCAGACTCTCAAGGTTGGTTCGCTTGGTACCCACAACACACTAGGGTTGGCGATGGCAAAGGGAGCACGCTACTTCCTTGCCTCCACAAGCGAGGTCTACGGCGACCCACAGGTCCATCCACAACCAGAGAGCTATTGGGGACATGTGAATCCGGTTGGACCACGCGGTGTGTACGACGAGGCAAAACGTTTCGCTGAGGCCTTGACGATGGCGTATCACAAGGAGCATGGACTCGAGACGCGCATCGTTCGGATTTTCAATACCTACGGCCCACGCATGCGCATCAACGATGGGCGCGTCGTACCAAACTTCATCACGCAGGCACTACAGCGAGAACCGCTAACTGTTTACGGAGATGGATCACAAACCCGCTCTTTTACCTACGTGACGGATCTTATCGAAGGCATCTACCGACTGCTGCACAGTGATGAGACCTATCCGGTAAATATCGGCAACCCGGGCGAGTTCACCATCTTGGAGTTCGCCAATCTTGTGAATGAGATGACAGAAAATCCCGCCGGCATCGTCTTCAAACCCTTGCCCAAAGATGATCCCAAGCAGCGCCGTCCAGATATCTCGAAGGCCAGAACTATTCTGGGGTGGGAGCCAACGGTACCGCTGCATAAGGGACTAGAACAAACCCTCCCTTATTTTCAGGAGCGTTTGGGCCTGGCCCGGGAAAAAACACAGGAGAGAGCTTAGGACTCTGCCCCTGATGTGTAGTGAGTGGACCGTCGCTCTTGCCGTGGTCGATCGTTGCCTTAAGGGGAAAGTTAGAGTACGAGTTCTGTCTCGGAAGAGGGTCAGCCAGGACGGAATGGTGGGAGGTGGACCCTCCCATCTGAACTCGCGCCCGCCAAAGTCTCCTACATTCCAGTTCCAACTGAAATTGAATCCTCTCCCACCACCTCCGAAGAGCGCGAAGATAACGCCCAGCACCCAGAGCGCGGGCTCGCGCCTCACCACGTCAAAGGCGCGTTGTAAGAGTGTGAGTAAGGCATGATTACCTCCCGGACCAGGAGTTCTTGGTCTTTGCCACTCAATACGATCGCGGATGCCGGAGGTTTCTACTGTCGATCAGTCAGGGATTGCGAAGTGATGCAAGTTGACGCCACACTTCGGGCAGCACGTCGAGGAGGTCGCTCGCAATAACGCCCTGACTGCCCTTTAGAGCTCGTACCCGCTCGCCTGCAAGCCCATGTGCGACGACGGCAACACGGGCCGCGTCGTAGGGCTCCACACCCTGCCCGAGCAGCGCACCAATCATGCCACCTAGCACATCGCCCGCCCCTGCTTTGGCAAGGGCATCATTTGCATAGGGGGCGATACTTGCCCGGCCATCGGGTGCCGCAACCACCGTATAGGCTCCCTTCAATACCACCACCTGCCCGAAGCGCGTTGCCGCTTCCTGCACGGTAGCGAGCCGGTCAGCCTGCACCTCCCGAACCTCACGATCTAGCAGGCGGCCCATCTCGCCGGGGTGGGGTGTTAGAACGAGTGCCGTGTCGATCTCGTCCCACCACGCATCCTCTCGTGCAGCCAGTGCATTCAAGCCATCCGCGTCGACGACCGTAGGTGGCAACTTGATTTTCTTGGATGGTGCCGCAAGGGGCTGACCCCGAGGGACGAAACCAATGGTAGGTTGCTTGGACTCCTCACTCTCCACGCCGAACAGTGCCCAAACAAACCGATGCGTGGCTACTTCCCCACCAAGCCCAGGCCCCAGAACCAATGCATCCGCCTTATTCAACGATTCCTCCAACACCTCGATAGCAGTGGCGCGTAGCACGCCCATGTCGTGCGGCAACAGGAGCCAGGTTGCGGTGGTGAGATCTGGACGGGCCGCCAACATGGGTTGGACAGGGGTCGGCACGCCGAGTGTGACGAGACCTGCGCCGCTCCGCCCGGCTCCGAGGGCACTCAACGCCGGTGCTCCCACATAGTTGACGCTGCCACCAATGACCAGCGTCGTACCGAAGGTACCTTTGTGCCCACTGGGAGGTCGCTCCGGGAGAAGCGAAGCCGCCAATAGTGGTGTGAGCAATTGTGCTTGGCTCTCCACGCGCGATTTCACTTCCTCAGGGATACCGATATCGGCGACGACGAGTTCGCCCAGCACCTGTGCTCCCTTATCTGTGAGCATACCAAGTTTCGGCCCGGCGAAAGTGATCGTCAGGTCAGCGGCAACGGTAGCGTTGTCCACCTCACCACTATCGCCGTGCAGGCCGCTTGGCACGTCAACCGCAATGAGCACGGGACGGTGGGTGCGGAGCTCTCGCTCTGGTCGATTAATCCACGTTAGCGATTCCACTCGCCTCTTCTCTTCCCGTTCCTCTCTTAGCACGTCCAGAACTGCTGCCGGCTTCCCCTCAATAGGCCGGGATAGTCCAGTACCAAAGAGGGCATCAATCACGACATCGGCACGAGCGAGCGCGCGACGTAGTATCTTTTCTCCGTCATCGTGCTCGGCCTGCAAGATGGTTACCCGGTTGCGCCGCGCCGCGCGCACGAGAGGGTCACTCTCCTCTCGTTTCCACACGTATGCGGCCACGCTATATTGCCGCCTTGCCCACTCGCGTGCCGCAACGAGCCCATCTCCACCATTGTTGCCTGGGCCCACCAACACGAGCACATGTGTCCCTTCCCCAGCTTCCTCCCCGAGCCACGAATCAACAGCGCGTGCCACCCCTCTGCCCGCCGCCTCCATCATCGCATCGTATGAATGCCCTGCCTCGTCCGCCGCTCTTTCCAACGCCTGCATCTGTTCAATAGTATAGATGTTCATAAAGGTATCTTTCTCGCTACGCAAGGATTATTCAATCCATGGCGGTATGATGCATTCACTAGTCACTATAACAGCCAACGCCACGGTGGTCTAGCGTCCGCTTGTGCCTTCTGGGCAGCATGCGTTACACTGTGCGCCATTGGAACGACCAAATTGCCTCTCCATAAATTAATCCACTTCTGTTACAATGCGAATTGATTGACCACTGCCAAAGAAAAGCTCTATGAAACGTACCATCGACGCCCCCTTCCAATACATCGATTACCTGCAGAGACAATTCACCCAATTCGCCTTGGCACCGCGTCGCGTTCTCTATAGCTGGCTTCTAGGCGGTCTATCGTCGGCTCTCATGCTGATCCTCGTCGGTATGCTGTTGCACCAACCTGATTCCTTTGCGATGGCAGCCACCCTACCCGTTACCTCCGCACCTGTAATTCCTGCCGACTTCACGCCGGTTGCAAGCCCTCCACCCGCTTTCGCCAAGCATGTAACGCAACAGGATACGCCACCATTGAATGCCGACGTGCCCCATGAAGTGAGGGCCATCGGAGCTGAGAGTACCATGCAGGCGACCATCGCCGTTAGGCCCAGCCCTACGTCTATCTCCACGCCCGTCTCCCTCGATGCGCTCCTTAGCGAGAAGTCGGAGGGCAATACGCTCGCGCAGACACGATGGGTATCGATTCTGTTAATGGGGACAGATGCGCGTCCGGATGCGGGAGACATGAGCCGCACGGACTCCATGATGGTCGCGTTTATTGACCTGACCACCCCCTATGTGGTCTTGATCTCCATCCCACGCGATCTCTGGGTCGTTATCCCCGGATACGGCCAAGCACGAATCAACACCGCCTACTTCCTCGGGCAACTCCAGTCGGAGGGTTCAGAGGTAGCACGCGAAACGGTAAGTCAGCTGCTTGGTATTCCCATCGCCCACACGATGACAATCGATTTTGGTGGCTTCCGGCGGCTCGTTGACGCCATAGGGGGCCTCGACATCGATGTGCCGACTGCCATCGACGACCCCTTCTACCCCGACGACTCCTATGGGACCTTCCGTCTGGTGATTCCTGAGGGAATGCAGCACATGGATGGTGAACGAGCGCTGCAATATGCACGGACCCGACATGGCGGCAGCGATCTGGAGCGTGCCAGGCGACAGCAGGCAGTGTTGGAAGCCATCCGTGCGAAGCTGCTCACGCCCGAGCAGTTGCCCCATTTGCCCAACTACCTGCTCCAGGGTGCTTCTGAGGTCCACACCACCCTCTCGCTACCCGACCTCTTCTACCTGGCCCGCTTTCTCAGTTCCCTGGAACGTGACCAGGTCGCCATGCATGTGATAGAGCCGCCGTTGCTATGGGATGGGTTTACTGCGGACGGGCAACAGGTGCTGCTCTACGACCCGTACTCGCTCCAACAGACCGTGCAGTCATGGCTGTGGGAAGCGTCCGAAATTGAAGCTAGAGCTGAAATGCGCTAAAGTAGACAGAGAACAAGAGCTGAGGATACACCAAGGTGAGCGCATCATCGTCCAGGCCCCGTCGACGTGGGTCCCGCCGTCGCCTAAGCCGTACCATCCCATGGCAACTACCGACAGCTGCATTGCTGCTGCTGTGTGTGCTAACGTTCGCAGTATGGCAACCACTCCGCACGAAGAATCAGGAGGCGCAGGAGCAGGTTACCGGGCAGGCAGAGGCGACAGCCGAAGCAGCCGCAACGGCAGAAGCGCCCAACGAGGTTCAAGTCGAGGAAGCCGAGTTAGTAGAGGTAGAAACCCAGGAAGTGGAGGTGGAGGGCGATCCGCTCGACGATCCGACAGTCGGCCCGAGCCAACTGGAGGAGGCTGACCGCATCAACATTCTCCTGCTTGGCACGGACGGACGGGACGAGGAGGATGGGCCGCCACGCACCGATCTCGTCATGCTTCTTTTGGTCGATCGCAGGGCCCCACGTGCGACGTTGATCTCGATCCCCCGTGATCTCTGGGTACCGATCCCGGGCTATGGCGAGGGTAAGATCAATACAGCCTACTTCCTCGGTTCGTTGGAGGACAGAGCGGCAGAGCTAGCACGCGAGACGGTTGAGGAATTGATGGGAGTGCCGATCGACCACATCGCGCAGGTTGACTTCAACGGCTTTCGTACCGTAGTGGACGAATTGGGCGGTATCGAGATCGATGTCCCGGAGGCTATCGACGACCCGCACTACCCAGATGGCAACTACGGGACCCTTCACCTGCAGATCCCGGAGGGACGGCAGCACATGGATGGCGAGACGGCACTTCGTTACGCTCGCACTCGCTATGGCGGGGTCGACCAGGATCGCGCAGAGCGGCAGCAGGCCGTTCTGATGGCAGTCCGTCAGAAAGCCCTACAACCTGCACAGCTTGCCAAGGCCCCCCTCCTCCTGCGTACAGCCTACCGCGTCGTCGAAACCGACCTCTCACTCGGAGACCTGTTTGCGCTCGCACGCCTCGGGCGTTCTCTCGACCGCAGCGACATCTCGATGCACACGCTACAGGCAGACGGCGAGATGGTGTGGTCGTCCCTGACCTGGAACGGGCAGGACGCGTTGCTCTACGACCCTGTACTGCTGCAGCAGACAGTACAGGATTGGATGATGGGAGATGACGGCGAGAGAGCAGAGCTTAGGACGGAGTAGCTCAGCGCTCGACCCAATATCCGAGGCGCTTCATCAGCGCGCGGGTGCCTTCAGCCAGCAGGACACCCAACATCGAACCAGATAGCACATCCCCGGGGTAGTGGGCACCTAGATAGATGCGCGAGAAACCAACGAGGGAGGCTATTCCATACCACAGTGCCCGCCAACGAGGAAGAGTCCGACCCATCATTTGGGCCCCGGCAAAAGCAGCGGCGGCGTGACCGGATGGGAAGGACCAGTTGCCCGGTTTCTTCCCCACCACGATGGCACGCACCACATCAATGAAAGGTCGCTTGCGCCGGAAGTACTTCTTGACAGGCACCTCGACCACAAGTGCTGCCACCCAGATAGGTAAGGTAATCTGCTGCAGGAGTAACTTGGCTCGCTCACGCTGGAAGGGCCACGAGAGTACAACGCCGATAATCCATGCCCAGCCACCATTGAAGATAAAAGAGAGGTTCCGGAAGAAGGCGTTCAAGGCGGGGGTGTGCAACCTATTGTTGACCGCGATAAATAGTGCGGTATCGTAACGCTGGAAGAAGCCCATACGGTGCATGATGATGTCGCGCAGGTAGCGGCGTGGGCGCTCCAGCTTTTCCGGTTCGCCCGTGAGTGCTGGATCGGTTACCTCCTGCACCGCTGCGACCAGGGCCTCATAAGCAGGCCCCTCCAGTTCAGCCGATTCCGCTGCGATCGCCTCGATGGCTGCTGCAGCCTCATCGACTTCTCCCGTTCTTCTCCCGATCTCCGCAGCCTCCTCCACCACCTCCGCTGCAACCTCTGCTTGCAGTTCAGGCGCCGCGCCCTCAAGGTGCGGCACCCTCTCTGCCACTTCCACTGCCTCGCGCCCCTCAGCATCACCCTCCAGACGCTCTAGCAAGGCCTCCGCTTTCTCTGGCGTGTCGATGGCCTTTAATGCCTCTTCCAACTCTTCCTTGATTGGCTCCGCGGCTTTTTGGGTCGCTTCATCCGGCTCATTCAACGGTGATGCGCTCTCACTCATCTCATCCATCTTCTCTCCCATTCGCTACTCTAAAACCTGTTGCCATGGTAGCATCCTTTTGGCATAACACAAGGCGTCCTAGGTTTGCACCCCCTCCAGGCCCCTACCAACTATTAGAGGAGGCTATTAGAAGAGGTGTAGGTCAATTGGCGGGAACTGGGATACCCTAATACAATGGATGGCAACTTTGCGCTTCACCGCCATACTACTCGGAAGATGCAACTCACTCAGCTTACTCTTGCACAAGCCGCAACCTTGCTCGCGCAACGTGAAATATCCCCCGTTGAGCTCACGCGTGCCCATCTCGCACGCATCGAAGCAGTCGACCCGCTCCTGAACAGTTTCATCACTGTGACCGAAGAAGTGGCGCTGCGGCAAGCACGGGAGGCCGAGAGGGAAATCGCGCGTGGCGAGTATTGTGGTCCCCTACATGGGGTGCCCGTTGCCGTCAAAGATCTATTTGAGACGTTAGGCGTGCGTACGACCGCCGGGTCGCTACACTTGGCTGAGTATTTGCCGAGCGAGGATGCGGTCGCCGTGCAGAAGTTTCACGGGGCGGGAGCTGTCTTGCTTGGGAAACTGAACATGCACGAGTGGGCGATGAGTGTGACCAACATCAATCCCTTCTATGGCGACTGTCGCAACCCCTGGGATCTCGACCGCATTCCTGGTGGCTCCTCAGGAGGATCGGGTGCAGCGTTGGCAGCGGAATTATGTCTGGGTGCGCTCGGTAGCGACACTGCCGGATCGATACGCATCCCGGCCTCGTTGTGTGGGGTCGTCGGATTGAAACCTACCTACGGGCGAATCAGCACCCGCGGCGTACTACCGTTGAGTTGGAGTCTTGATCATGTTGGGCCGATGGCCCGGCAGGTACGTGATGTCGCGTTGCTCCTGCAGGCCCTCGCGGGCTACGACGCCAGGGATCATTACTCGGTAGATGTGCCCGTGGACGATTACTTGGTCGGTCTTGAAGCGGGTGTCCAAGAGTGGCGGGTTGCTCTCATGTGCGATGGCTTCTCCCCAACGGATAAGCAGGTGGATACCGAGGTGATACAGGCAGTGCAAGAAGCAGCACGCGTATTCGAGCAGTTGGGCGCAGATGTGACCGAGGCTGTGCCCTCTGGTATCGAGACCTTGTGGCGCACGTACAGCCGCATGTTGCTGAGTGAGGCCTTGGCCTACCATCAAAAGCGGGTGGAGAAGGAACCTGAGAAGTTTAGTGATGATACGTTAGCAAGCTTGAAGCGCGCCGAGCGCTATACGGCTGTAGATTACGCCGGTGCACGGCGTGCGCAGGTACAGTTGCGTCGCCAGCTAGAGGACTATTTCGGTGACTTTGATATTCTTCTCACTCCGGCGACACCTGCGCCTGCACGGCTACGGAGTGGACAGGAGAACCACAAGGGCACGCGCCCCTCGCTGGTGAGCTATACGGCCCCCTTCAACGTCTCTGGCCTGCCGGCCCTCTCCCTCCCTTGCGGTTTTACGGCAGACAACTTGCCGATTGGATTGCAGATCGTTGGACCAGCCTGGAAAGAGGCACAGGTGCTACGGGCAGGATATGCTTACGAACAGGCGACTACGTGGCACAGGCGGAGGCCCCCTCCCCCGGTGAATCGTGATACCGTTGCATCCACTGCGGGTAGAACAAGGATTGGCAGAAAGAAAGGATTGGATTTGCCCTAGCGGGGCGGGTTGCGTCGTGGGGGTTGTGGTTCGGGAAGCAGGCGATTTGGCATGTGCGCGAGGCGCGTGTGCTGCGCACACGTGGTGCATGTTGCATGTGCGCGTAGCGCATGTGCGTAGCACACATGTTGCATGTGCGCAACGCGCATGTGCGTAGCACACGTGGTGCATGGTGCAGTGGGCGTGGCGGGTGATGTTTTGTGGGCTAGCTGGAGTGACTTTGGATTCGCGGGCTCGGGTCAGTAATACGGTTGTCACCTTCTTTATGTAAAATGAGTTGGTTTTAGGGAAGCTTATGCCAGTGACAAGGGCGGAAATCCGGCATGGGGTCTACTATGACTCCATCGTGCTGATGCAGTTACAAGGCTCACTCGCGGCGATGCGGGGTGTCCTGGATGCAGGCGTGATGATGGGTACCGCCGTCAACAAGGAGATACTCGCGCAGAGCAACCTGCTCACGGAGAATGCCCAGCGGGCAGGTCCGGATGACCTGGTTATTGTGGTGCGTGCGGGGGACGAGCGTGCGGCAGAGGCGGCGCTGCGCGAGGTCGATTCGCTACTCGGCCGGCGCGAGTCTGCCCAACAGGGGGAATACCGACCACAGAGCCTGGAGGTTGCGGCAAAGATGATGCCGGAGGCAAGATGGGTTGTCGTCTCCGTTCCCGGGCGCTATGCAGCAGATGTAGCACGCGAGGCGCTACGCTTGGGCAAGCACGTCTTCCTGTACAGCGACAATGTTTCCTTGGAAGATGAAATCTCCCTCAAACAGGATGCCGCCCAGAAACAGCTCCTGGTCATGGGCCCGGATTGTGGTACTGCAATTATCAACGGTGTGGGACTAGGATTTGCAAATCGGGCACGGCGCGGCCCTATAGGGCTGGTCGCCGCCTCGGGGACCGGATTACAGGCGGTGGCGGCCCACATCCACGAGCTGGGTAGCGGTATTAGCCATGCCATCGGCACCGGTGGACGCGACCTATCACGCGAGGTGGATGGCCTTGCTACAAAGCAGGCACTGGACCTTCTTGTCCGCGACCCTGAGACGAAAGTCATCGTGCTCGTCGGGAAACCGCCCGCACCTGAGGTCGCAGACGCGGTACTTGACCTGGCACAATCTGTCGGAAAGCCTGTGGTGATAGACTTTATTGGCTACTCCCCTCCCCTCAAGCAGATGGGTAACATCTACTTCGCCACGACACTCGACGAAGCAAGCACTATAGCAGTAAGGGTAGCCGAAGCACGGCAGCCCTTGACAGGCGGGCCGACTACCAGCGGAAACACGGAGGTTGGATCAGGGGACGAGACCTCACCTTCCAATGTCTCCGCTCTCCGCTCCCCGCTCCCCGCTCCCCGCCCTGACCTACCCTTCGCCCCTGGACAACGCTACCTACGTGCTCTCTTCTCGGGGGGCACGCTGGCTTACGAAGCACTTCTGCTGCTCTCTCGGTATGTACCGCCC
>JALZCF010000145.1 GCA_030863245.1 Chloroflexota bacterium | reverse complement strand
ATCTCTGTCAGCAGGCCCACCTCCTCCAGGAGATGCTCGAAGTTGTCCAGCACCAGCAAGATTTCCTTCGTGCGAAGGTGGTCGAGCAACTGCACTCTGGGCTCGGCCTGACCGAACAGCGGGCACTTGAGAGCAGTGGCGATGGTGGGGATGAGTAGCTCGGGCGAACCAAGCGCGGCCAGGGGCACGAAATAAACCCCATCGGCGAAGGCCTCAAGCTGCTCGGTTGCTGCTTGTAACGCCAAGCGCGTCTTGCCAATCCCACCCGGCCCCACCAATGTCACCAGACGGCAATCTCCACTTTCCAGCCGTTCGCTGATCTCGGCCAGTTCCTCTTCGCGACCAATAAAGGGGGTAAGCTGAGGTGGCAGATTGTGACGGTGCTCCGCTGGAAGGGCAAGGAGATTAACTTCCGTGAGCGCAGCCAACTCGTCGTCCTGGATGCGCTCGTGAAGTGCTGTCGTTTCCTCCGCCGGCTCCACGCCTAGCTCTTCAGTCAGGAGGCGCCGGCAGCGCTCGTACTGGGACAAGGCCGCACTCCGCTTCCCGCTTAGTACCAGCAGGCGCATCAGTTGCCGATGCGCCTCCTCGTGCCAAGGGTCCAGTTCCAGCTGCCGCCGCGCGTACTCGCATGCCTCCTCATACGCGCCCCGCCGCTCGTGATACCCTATCAGCCTACTTAAGGCCTCCACCTGGCGACGGTGCAACCACTCACGTTTGAGTAGCGCCCACTCCTCAAAGACCTCGTTATCGGGTAGAAAGAATTGAGCCAGGAAGTCACCTTGGTAGAGCTCTATCGCCTGTTGCAGTCGCACCGCACAGGATCTGCAACTCTCGGCACGACGATGGGTGTGCCGCTCACACGTATCCAGGAGCGTCGTGAAGGCCGTGACATCCAACCAGTGGTCGCTGGCTAGGTTGAACTGGATGCTCTCACGGCTGATCAGCAGAAAGGGCGGAGCGGCACTACGGTCACCGATGGCACCACGCAGTGCGGCAAGAGCCTGACGTAAGTTCGTACGTGCCGCCTGCTCGGACAATTCAGGCCATAGCAGACCTAGCAGGGCGTCGCGGCGATGGGGGCAGTCGGCCTCGGTTGCCAGGTAGGCCAACAGCGCCCGCACCTTATCATACTGGAAGTCGGTAACCTCGTTCCCGTCGAGGGTGACCTGCAACGGGCCCAAGAAGGAGAGGGACAGATGTGCCATAGACGTCAGGCCTTTACAGAAGGTAAGACAGCAGGAGGTGCGTCACTAGTATAGTGCGACCGCAGATGGGAGACAAAAGGCATTCCTCACATCCTTCTCACGGTTTCCTCACGGTTCGCTACTAGAGTGGAGTCAGCTGTCACCCCGTTACACACTTGTAATCGAATCAAGATCAAGGAGGGAGTAGTAATGACCACCAGTGAGTTTACGACGCAAGAAGGCGCGCGCCAACGTAGCCAAGCGGTTTGGGATGAGATGGCGGCCGGATGGTACAGCCGGCGCGCCGAGCTGTGGGAGTTTTCGCGGCCGGTGGCGGAGTGGCTGATCCGCAGGCTGGATCCGGAACCTGGCGATACGGTCCTGGAGCTGGCGGCCGGGCTGGGCGAGACAGGGTTTCGGGCAGCTCAAAGAGTAGGTGAAGAAGGGCTTCTCATTTGCAGCGACTTCGCCTCAGAAATGGTGGCGGCAGCACGCGAGAGAGCGCGAGAGATGGGCATCCGGAACGTAGCGTTTCGCGTGTTGGACGCCGAGCAAATGGAGCTGGCGACCGATAGTGTCGATGGGGTCCTGTGTCGTTGGGGCTACATGCTCATGATCGAACCTGCCAAAGCCCTGCACGAGACGCGGCGGGTGCTGCGACCTGGTGGGCGATTGGCCTTCTCGGTCTTCGCTGCGCCAGAGCGCAACCCCTGGGCCTCGCTGGTGACCCGGGTTCTAGTCAGCCAGGGGCACATCCCACCCCCCGATCCGAGAGCACCTGGCATCTTTGCCATGGCCGATCCCACCCGCATCCGCGAGCTGGTCGCCGCGGCAGGCTTTGCTGAGCCGGAGATCGAGGAAATGACCCTACAATGGCGCTTCGTCGATCAGGAGGCCTACTGGCAATTCCTGCTTGAGGCAGCCGGTGCTATCTCACCCATCCTACGTGCCCTTCCACCTGCCGCGCAGAGCACCGTCCGGCATCAACTTCACGAAGCAGCGAAGCCGTTCTACTCCGGTGACGGCTACGATTTCTTAGCCGTGGTCCTGAACGTAGTCACTAGTTGATACAGAATGGGTCGTCAGCGGACGACAACGCTGGGGAGCCCTGGCTCCGGAGGCTCATCATCGAGGCGCGGAGGTAGGAAAGCTCACGCCAAGGCACAAAGAGGGTCCTGCCTACCTCACTCACCGCTATCCGGCGGGCCAAACCAATCGCGCGTGTCGATCAGTTCGATCCGGTGGCGGTCTTCCTGGCAATCTGGTCCCGGCGCGGGTGGGGCGATATGCATCCGCTCCCAGATCCATTCCGGGAATTCCCGCGCCCGGGTCGGGCACAGCCATCCAAATAGGCTCATTAAGGCGGCCAGCACAGGCACATCCTGCCCAACGCGGCTGAGCAGGTGCTCCCAGTCCAGCTCGGGCCCGACAGCGTAGAGCACATTCAGCAGATCCGGCCAATCAGAGCGGTCGCGGTGCACGACATATAGCTTGGCCCAGATGAGCTCTTCCGGTGGCAAGAGCCTGAGACGGGTGTCGCGTATCTCCACCTCCGGCCCGCGTGTGAGCCAGGCCTCGTCCACCTCTGCACGGTAGTTCGCCATCTTCCAGATGACATCCACGATGACATCGTCCCGGTACCCGCGGTAGATCCACTCTCGATCGTACGGTTCCTCCTCGTAGTAATCTTTGTAGCCCGCATCGCGGGTTGCTTCGATCATCGCGTCACGCTCCTCAGGCAGAACATAGAGATCCATATCCTTGGTGTTCCGCAAGCGACGCGTGTACGCCGAGAAGGCGAGCCCGCCACCGAGCGCAAAGCGCACCTGCCGTGCCTTCGCTTCATCGAGCACGGCCCGATGCAAGACCCATTCTTCCTCCGGAATGAGTTCCGACCAATCAATCGGCGCTATCTCCTGCCGGGAAGCTTCTGCCATAACATTCCTCCTGTGCTTGCTGAGCGGGTGGATGCCACCCCGGTAGTTGGCGGTACGGTTGGGTTATAGCAAACCGTACGCCAGGGCGTTGTTGAAGGCATGAGGGGTGAAGTATGCAAGAGGGTGGCACACACGCTGCAGCGTGGACTACGGAGCATCTACGACACTTCAAAACGCGATTGGGATAAGTTCAGGGTGCGCGACACACACTAGCTTCGTTAGGAGAGTCCTTCTCGTGGGAGCCAGGGCCATGGATCTACAAACTGACCGCCGTGCCAAGGGTCAGTCCAGTCACCGCTGTAGGGGGCTCCGACGTGAACCTCGAGATGGAGGTGCGGCCCCCGGCTGTAGCCCTCGCTTCCCTGCCGGCCAATCATCTGACCTGCCGTCACTGGCTGGCCAGGCTCGACCGTTGCCTCGCTGTTATGGCTATAGATGGAGTAGATGTTGTTGCCGTGGTCGAGAATGATCGCGTAGGGACCACGGCACACTTCTTCCCCCAGGCAGTAGATTGGCCCCACGTGCGCAACGATGCCATCCGCCACCGCGTAGAGCGGTGGCTGTTGCCCCCCGACGCGCTGCCCACGTAGGTCGATGCCGGTATGGTATCCATCCGGCTGGTAACTGACGGGCACCCCGAAAGGCTGGCCGAGCCGTGGCATGGGGTCGAGGGGGTTGGCGGCGAAGAAGAGATCGCCGTGCAAGGCACGGAATTCGGGCAGGCGACGCAGGTACGCTTCTAGATCGCCCTGGATGCGCCGCATCTCCCGTCGACCGAGCCACTGCAGATCGTAGGGAGCCAGCACAGGCTGCACGACGCCTGCCACCTCGTGCCCATACAGCGGCAGCCCCCTCGCACTACGTTGCAGTCCCTCGTCCACCCTCTGCCGCGCCTCCGAGTAGAGCGTGGCCTCTTGGCTCTGCTGCAGCATCATCTCGAGGGTAGCCAGATCATCCCCCACCCCGCGGAGCAACCCCTCCACCTCGGGCGCGGCGAGCGTGTGCCCCCAATATCGGACAGCCAATCGTTGTACTGCCAGGTGGGTATCGTTTTCGACGAAGGGCCACGGCAGCGGCAGCCCTGTCGCCCGGGCGGCACGCGCCTGATCCATGTACGTCTGGATCGTCGCCTCCAACAGCCGCTCCGCGCCTGCCTGCACGTCCCATTGGCCGCTCCCTACCTC
>JALZCF010000121.1 GCA_030863245.1 Chloroflexota bacterium | reverse complement strand
GGCTTGAGGAGGGGCAGGAGATTGTCCGACCCCTTGAGAGCCCGATCAAGGAGACGGGCCATATCCAGATCCTGCGTGGCAACCTGGCACCCAAGGGTGCTGTCGCCAAGATCACAGGCAAAGAGGGCAGGCGCTTCGAGGGCATCGCCAAAGTATATGATTCGGAAGAAGCCATGCTGGCGGCTCTAGAGCAGGGAGAGATCGGCAAGGGCAACGTCGTGATCATCCGCTACGAGGGCCCAAAGGGTGGGCCGGGCATGCCGGAGATGCTGACACCTACCTCCGCCATCATGGGAGCGGGGTTAGGCAAGGAGGTAGCCCTGATCACCGATGGTCGCTTCTCCGGCGGCTCCCACGGCTTCATCGTCGGCCACGTCACCCCGGAAGCCCAGGAAGGCGGTCCCATTGCCCTAGTGCAGGACGGAGATCGCATCGTGATTGACGCGACCGAGCGCGCCATCAGCGTTGATATAAGCGACGACGAGCTAGCCCATCGCCGCGCTGCCTGGCAGATGCCGCCCTACAAGGCAACCCGGGGCACACTCTACAAGTACATCAAGAACGTAAAATCCGCATCAGAGGGATGCGTCACGGATGAGTAACAGCTAAACTAGATAACAGGAATTCCATGACAGCCAAAACACTTCTTGACAAGATTTGGGAGCAGCATGTCGTCGCGAGTGAGCCGGAGTGCCCGAGCGTGCTGTTTATCGACTTGCACCTGGTACACGAGGTCACCTCTCCTCAGGCGTTTCAAGGGTTACGGGAGAAGGGATTACGCGTGCGATATCCGGAGCGTACGGTGGCGACGGTAGATCACGGCGTGCCGACAACACCGGTTGAGTTGGGCATCCCGGATGCGATGGCGCTTCGCCAAATCAGTACGATGGAGCGGAACTGCGCGGAGTTTGGTATCCAGCTCTACGGCTACGATAGTCCGAACCGTGGCATCGTCCATGTCATCGGGCCAGAGTTGGGATTCACCCGGCCTGGCATGACGATTGTCTGCGGCGACTCGCACACCTCTACACACGGCGCGTTTGGCGCGCTCGCCTTCGGTATCGGCACGAGCGAGGTGGAGCATGTGCTGGCGACCCAGTGCCTGCTACAGTACAAACCGAAGCGGTACGAGGTTCGTGTGGAGGGGGCACTGAAGCCAGGGGTCTCTGCAAAGGACATTATCCTCGCATTGCTGTCTCAGATCGGAATCGGCGGTGGCACAGGGCATGTCTTCGAGTACCGAGGCCCTGCGATCCGCTCGCTCAGTATGGAAGAGCGAATGACGATCTGCAACATGAGTATCGAGGGCGGAGCGCGTGCGGGCATGATTGCCCCGGACAATACCACCTTCGAGTACATCGCGGGACGGCCCTTTGCACCGAAGGGGGAGGAGTGGGACGCAGCGCTCTCTTACTGGCGTACCCTACCGACAGACGAGGGTGCCACCTTTGATAAGTCTATCACCCTGAACGCGTCCGAGCTGGAACCGATGGTGACCTACGGTACCAACCCGGGGATGGGCATCCCGATCACCCATCGTGTTCCCGACCCGGCCACGCTCAGCGACCCGTCACAACGGAATGCCTTAGAGAAGGCGCTAGGGTACATGGCGCTGCAGCCCGGCGAGCCGTTGCTAGGCAAGCCGGTGGATGTCGTGTTCATCGGCTCTTGCACCAACTCGCGCCTCTCCGACCTGCGGCTCGCGGCGTCCTTGATGCGAGGGCGGCGCGTGAAGGAAGGGGTGCGCGTCATGGTGGTGCCCGGTTCGCAGGAGGTGAAGCGCCAGTCCGAAGCAGAGGGGCTGGCTCGCATCTTCCAAGAGGCAGGGGCCGAGTGGCGCGAGTCCGGCTGCTCCATGTGCATCGCGATGAACGGCGATCAACTGGAAGCAGGACAATACTGCGTCTCCACCTCCAATCGTAACTTCGAGGGACGGCAGGGCAAAGGTGGCCGCACCTTCCTCGCCAGCCCTCTCACCGCCGCCGCCGCCGCAGTCACGGGGGTGATTACGGATGTGCGGACGATGTTGTAGAGAATGGAAAAGGGAAAGGGGAAAATGGAAAATGGAGAATGGAAAATGGAGAATGGAAAATCGCTTGCCTGGAGCAGCGTCCCCTTTCCCCTTTCCATTCTCCCCTTTCCATCAAAGATACCACGGGAGTAGAAACGCATGCAGTCCTTTACGAGATTGACGTCGGCGATGGTGCCGCTGCGGAATGAGAATGTGGATACGGACCAGATTATCCCGGCGCGTTTTTTGAAGGTGACGGACAAGAGTGGGTTGGGGGATGCGCTTTTCAGTGATTGGCGCTACCAGCCGGATGGCAGGCCGCGAGCGGAGTTTGTGCTGAACCGCCCGGAAATGCGGGGCAGGCAGATCTTGCTGGCGGGGGACAACTTCGGTTGTGGGTCGTCGCGGGAGCACGCACCGTGGGCGCTGATGGCCTACGGCTTCCGGGCGGTGATCTCGACGTCGTTCGCCGATATCTTCCGCAACAATTCACTCAAGAACGGGTTGCTGCCCGTCGTCGTGGACGGCGAGACACACGCGCAGCTTTTCTCGCTCGTCGAGGAGGAGCCCGCGACGACGGTGACGATTGACCTGGCCGCGCAACAACTCCTGCTACCAGACGGGCGAGCGGTGTCCTTCCCCATCGATCCCTTCTCCAAGCGCTGCATGCTGGAGGGCGTGGATCAACTCGGCTACCTGATGGGGAAAGAGGAGGAAGTCGAACGGTTTCTTGCGAGTCGACCTGGGTGGGCGTAGGACTGGTATTACTCCTGACTGAAGACGGCGATCTCGATGGCTCCCGTGTTACCCCCACTGGAGGAGAGGACCTCGAAGCGAAGCCGCTGGGCGCGTGCTTCCACCGGGAAGATATCCATCTCGGATGCGCCGGATAGCTCGAAGGGTCCCAGTAC
>JALZCF010000095.1 GCA_030863245.1 Chloroflexota bacterium | reverse complement strand
TGCCTGGGCTATCCGCCGCCTGGTAGCAGAACGGCGAAGCTGGGATGGGCAGCCCGCCAGCCTGGAGGCATGCATAAAGTGGCACCGATACAATTAAGAAAGCTACCGACGGACGTGAACTTTTCAGCCTAGGACTTCGTGTTCATTGTCGCACCTCAAACAGCGGCTTTACGACCGTACATGGTGGATGGTAACGAGACTCAGAAGACGAGTCGCATGACTAGCTCGTCGTCCTCTATCTCTCCCGTATAGACAAACCCAACCTTTTCGTAGAAGGCGCAGGGACTTCCCTCACCGGGCACGCAGCTGGTAAATAGTGCGGTGGCTCCAGGCCGTCTCTTGACGTGTTCGATGATCAGTTCTAGCGCCCGTTTACCGAACCCCCGCCCTTGGAAGCGCTCGTCGATCATGAAGCGCCACAGCCAGTATTCTTGGTTGTCGGGATCATCTTCGAGCATCACGAAACCGATGGGGCTATCGTCCGCGTAGATGGCCCGGAACCATGCAATGTCAGGCTCGAAGTGGGCCTGTGCGATCGATACGGCGTTGGAGGCAACGAATCGCTCTTGCTGTGGAGCCACCTGAAGATTGAGGATATCACGCAGAGTGTCTTTGGTAATCTCGCGTAACGTTATGGCGGCTGACCGTTGAGGGATTTTCGTTTCGCGCTCTGTCATTCTCACCCCGCCGTTACAGCTACCAACATGATCCGGATCGAATTTCCAACGCCCATGGCACATCTTTCCCATCAAGGGAAACCGAGAGGGTGGCCTGCTGGTCACGCCGCTACATGGTATAACAGAAAGCGAGTGCCTGTGACCTTAAGGTTTTCTTAAGGCCGTCGTACGACGGTGACCTCAATGCACGTATGTATCAGGTACCCTCGATTTCTGTCGCAACATTCAGCTATAATTCGTATCCTACTATTGTGGATGGACGAGGGAGACCCTGACCGCAGGGCGGGAGAGGGAAAGGAGGTACCACCTTATGGATACGACGGTTTTCGAAGGATTTCACGGAAGATTGTTGGAGAAACGTCACAGCCTGATCGAATGGCTCCGCAGCACATCCCCACGCCAACGACAAGTCCATCTGGGACCTACAGACGAGCGGGCGGTACAATCACACCTCCAAGGAATCGAGAACGCGATCGAAAAGGCGGAAAGTAGGACGCTGGGCCATTGTGAGGTGTGCCACGGTTTTGTCGAGGTCGAATTGTTAGAGATGGATTACACCGCCTGCGTCTGCCTTAGCCATTTCTCGCCAGAGGAAAGACGCCTGCTGGAAGCTGACCTGGAACTAGCACAGACCATCCAGCGTGCCCTGCTACCACAGCAGGTGCCGGAGATCCCTGGCCTGGAGCTGGCTGCTTTTACCCGCCCGGCTCAGATTGTTGCGGGTGACTACTTTGACTTCCTCCACTACCGCGATGGCACGCATGGCCTGGCAATAGGCGATGTGGCGGGCAAAGGGATGGCCGCCAGCCTGCTGATGGCGAGCCTGCAAGCCTTCCTGCGTACCGTAACCCCAGAGAGCGATTCCCCCATCGAGGTAGTAACCCGCCTCAACCGCCTGTTCTCCCACAACATCCACTATACCACCTTTGCGACCTTGTTCCTCGCACGTTGGGACGCTACCACCCACACCCTCGATCACTGCAACGCTGGCCACAACCCGCCTCTCCTCTATCGTCGCTCGCCAAACGGAGACGAGCAGCTCACCTGGCTAAGAGCAAGTGCCCCCGCCATTGGCCTCGTAGAAACCTTGCACTTCAAACGCCAGATGAGCCACCTCGCACCCAACAATCTCCTCCTGTGCTACACTGACGGGGTCACCGAAGCCACCAACCCCCAAGCCGAGGAATTCGGCTACCAGAGGCTCGCCGACCTCATTCGACAAAGCGCCACCCTTCCCGCACCAGACTTGGTGAGCGTAGTGCGACAAGCGCTAGAGGCCTTTACGGACGGTCACGCCCGTGCTGACGACACCACAATCATCGCCTGCCGAGTCGCGGAATAGATCCTTACGCTTCGAGAGAAACAGTCGCGATGATCGCCTAAAATCATCTTACTTGCCAACACCATTAACCATTAGGAGATCACTATGGCTGAGATGACGGTACAGAACAACCAACTCGATGTGCCGGGGGCCTTGAACGAGGGCCAGATTGCCATCCTTACCCAGCGCACCCCAACCTACGCTATCAAACAGCGTCAAGGGCGCGGCGGCATGACCTTCTCCTATGTCGAGCATGCCTGGGTGACAGAGAAGCTGAACGAGGCCTTTGGCTTCAATTGGCAATGGGAGGTAGTCGAATATCGTCTGTTCCCAGATGACCAGGACGCCCAGGAGGTGACGGTACTCGGCAAGCTCACCGTCAAAACGGCGGGTGGCGACACCGTCACCAAGATGCAATTCGGCTCGAGTGACGTCAAACGCACCAAGCAGGGCAACATCATCAGCATCGGCGACGACTTGAAGGGCGCCAGCAGCGATGCCCTGAAGAAGTGTGCGAGCCTCCTGGGGCTGGCGTTAGACCTCTACAGCAGGGACGTGACGCGATACATCCCACCCGTGCTGTGCGACGTGTGTGGGGACCAGATCGAATCAACCGAGCGGAGCGATGCAGAGCATATTGCTGCCTGGACCCAGCGCCATACGGGCAAAGCGCGATGCGCCTCCTGTTTTGAGAGCTACCAGCAGGCCGAACAAGAAGCAGCTGCGTAACAGCTGAACACCCAACAGCGCGCCCACCCTGAGTAAGCCCTTTTTGGAAATAGCGATACAATATTGCGCGAGGGCGACTTCTGGGGTGGAGAACGTATGAGCACTTTACCGACGGGAACGGTGACATTCTTCTTTACGGACGTGGCAGGCAGCACGGCGCTGTGGGATCAGGATCCGGCAGGGATGCGGGAGGCCATGCGTCGCCACGATGCGCTGGTGGAGGCGATGGTGGTCGCGCACGGCGGGCAGGTGGTGCGGCCGCGGGGTGAGGGAGATAGTCGCTTTGCCGTCTTTGTGCATGCCTCCGATGCCGTCGCTGCCGCCTCCGCCCTCCAGCAAGCCTTGCACGCTGAGCCCTGGCCACTCTCCGCGCCGCTCCGCGTACGCCTCGCGCTACACAGTGGCGAGGCCGATCTGCGGGCGGGCGATTACTACGGCTCGGAGGTGAATCGCTGTGCCCGCCTACGCAGCCTCGCACACCCCGGGCAAGCTCTCCTCTCCCTGACCACGGCTCAGCTTGCGCGGGACAGCTTGCCCGAAGGGGTTATCCTCAAAGACTTAGGCGTACATCGCCTCAGAGACCTCTCCCAGCCCGAGCATGTATTCCAACTTATCGTGCCCGGGCTCGAAGAGGATTTTCCACCCCTCCTGAGCCTGGCCTCCCGGCCCAACAACCTACCCGTCCTTCCGACATCCCTCATCGGACGAGAGCAGGAGGTCGCCACCCTTACCAGTTGGCTCGCAGGGGAAGATGTCCGCCTGGTGACGGTGACGGGACCAGGCGGCATGGGCAAGACGCGGCTGAGCATGCAGGTGGCCGCGGAGCTCCTAGACAACTTTCCGGATGGTGTCTTCTTCGTGGCCCTGGCGCCCATCAGCGACCCGGTCCTGGTCCTGCCTACCATTGCCCAGACGCTCCATCTCCAGGAGCAAGGCACCGAACCCCTGCTGGCGACGCTGAAAGCCTACTTGCGGGACAAACAGCTCTTGTTGCTGCTGGACAACTTTGAACAGGTGGTGGAGGCAGCACCGCTGGTCGCCGAGCTGCTGGCTACCGCATCGCGATTGAAAGTGCTCGTGACCAGCCGCGAGGGGTTGCAGCTGCGCGGCGAGCGCCGCTTTCCACTCCCACCCCTTGCGCTACCCGACCTACCATCGCACAGCTGCACCAGTCGCGAGCTGGTGGTCACGCTCTCCGAATCTGCTGCCGTGACGTTGTTCGTCGAGCGCGCCCAGGCCGCCAAGCCTACCTTCACCCTCACGCCCGATAATGCGCTGGCGGTCGTTGACATCTGCCGCCACCTAGATGGTCTTCCACTTGCCATCGAGTTGGCTGCCGCACGCATCAAGCTCTTCACCCCTCAGGCCCTCCTGGTGCGGCTGACGGCCACAACCGGCGGCGCGCTCCAGCTGCTGCGTGGTGGGGCTCGCGACCTGCCAACTCGCCATCAGACTCTCCGCGATACCATCGCGTGGAGCTACCACCTGCTGCACCCCGCGGAGCAGGCGCTCTTTCGCCGCCTGGCGGTCTTCGCCAGCGGCTTCACGTTGGAAGCGGCAGAAGCGGTGTACGGGGTGTTGGGTGTTGGGGATTGGGGGTTCGGGGGCGGGG
>JALZCF010000081.1 GCA_030863245.1 Chloroflexota bacterium | reverse complement strand
GCAGAGGATAGACCAGGCGGCGGGGTAGCTGTGCATCCACTAAAAACTTCACGCGACGAGGGGTTGTACGCGCTTGACCTGACTTAAGCGTGCTGCATAGGCAAGCGCTGCCAAGATATCCTCCCGCTCCAGATCCTCATAATCAGCTAGAATCTCCTCCACGGTCATCCCCGCGCTGAGCAGTTCCAGGATCACTTCGACCGGGTAGCGCAAACCGCGCAGGCACGGCTTACCGTGGCAAATCGCGGGATCGATGGTCACGCGTTCAAGAAGCTCTGTCATATCCTCACCTGTGAGTCAGCAATGCTCAAAGCAGACGCCCTATAGGAACCCGCCCGGATGCATGCGTCAATAGGTTAAGAGTAATCATGTACTACGGAACGCGCTGCACCACGAAGGAGCATCGAGAGAAGATGTTTCCTTTACTGATGATACCACTAGCGTCACGAAGGGCCACAACGGAAGAAAGAGTCGGGTAAGCGTGGTATAAGGAAAGATCACGGAAAGACGCAAAGGCGAAGGCGCAAAGGAAGGATGAGTGCGGTAGAAGCCCTGATACTGCCGGCGAGTAGACACTGCTATACTTACAGTACTTCAAGGCCACTTTGTTAGCCAGTAAAGGCCGAGGAACAATGTCCTTCACTATTGGCGATCTCGTCGTATACAATCACAATGATGAACTTGCTCTCATCGTTGAAGTAAAGAGAAAATTCGATGCATCGAAGGAGTGGGCCGCTCGTCTAAGACGAAACATACTTGCTCACGGTGTAGTGCCGCGAGCCAAATTCTTCTTGCTTGCATTACCCGATCGTTTCTACCTTTGGAAAGATGGAAATCTCCCTTATGAACCAAACGAGCCAGATTATGAGGTAGACCCTACACCAATCTTACAGCCGTACTTCGATCGGTTAGGCATAAGTCCAGAGGACATGAGCGGGCAGAGTTTCGAGCTTCTAATTGCTTCTTGGCTAAACGAGCTTATCCACTCTGACAAAGCTTACGAGGATCTGGACTACTATCAGTCTTGGCTCCTTGATTCTGGTTTGTCCGATGAACTGGTAGGAGGACGGCTGGCACACGAGGCCGTCGTGTGAACGTGTATGTAGAAACCAACTTCGTGCTTGAACTTGTTCTCCAACAAGAGCAACTCGCCTTGATCACGGTCTTCAATTTATAAGAAGTCAAGTGCTCCGGTAAACCTTTGCCTCGGCGTACATCCCCTCCCACCGCGCCCGTCCCACAAAGTGGTGAAAGAGTCGCTGCCGCTCCTCGTCCGGCAGGGCAACCTCCGCCAGAAGCTGCGAGACGTTGGGAGCGTGGGCTCCCAAGAGAGGTGTCATTGTTAAACCAGCTCTTCCCATGTATGCATCATCGACACAGCGGCACGGACAAGGTCAGCATTATCCGCCGCAGGGCGGCCGTCCGGTAGCACTGTCGTGTCCTCTAGTCCAGTTCGGATACCATGTTTCCGAGAGAGCGCCCGCCGGCATACCGCCCAGCTCGCCAGACCGTCACCATGATGAATCTGTTCCAACAAGATGCCTGCGGCACCGAGAACCGCTTCGATGGCAGCAGCGTGTGCAACAGCATCCGCGGGATCGGAGTCTAGGGGTTCAACCAGAGCTCTGACACATTTGTGGGCGAGGCCTGAGCGGACGAACGCATAGGCATCAGCCAGACTCAGTAAGCCGGCTTCAATACCCACTCCGCGCGCCATCAGGTGCTCACATAGCTCCACAATCCCCACCTCGCCCTGGTTGGCCGTCACAAGGTCCGGCAACTCCGTCCAGGCCGCGATGAGTTGCAGGCGACGTTCCGGGTCAGGCTCGATCTCCGCTGATGTAGTCAACGAGATTGGGATATCGGAACATACAGCGCGCACCGCTTGCAATGCGGCGGCGCAAGGCCCGCCCGCCAACGTCTCTTGCCCTGAAGGATCGTACGCGTGTAAATGCACAATCTGCGCGCCAGCCTCCACCGCTGCATGCGCCTCTTTGGCGAGCTCCTCAGGGCGCCTCGGGATTCCAGGACGTTCACTCAACGAACGCGAGCCGTTGAGCGCTACGGAAAGTAGGACAGACATGCGGTCAGACTCCTCCTAGAAGCACGTGTTCAATTACATGACTCGATCACATCAAGCAGTTGGTGCGATGCATGAGAACTGAATTGCTGGATGACGGATGACCATCCTAATATACTATCTGTACTTTCGCAGAAATGAGATGGGATGGAACAGCCAGATAGACCTACGTTAAGGATGTAGGGGGCGGTGGAGGCAGATCTGAGCGGCGGTGGCGCGTGGTTAGGCGGCGATGCGTAGGATAGCATCCAATTCTGTCTCACAGTCTGCCGCTTTCGGGATTTCGCTGAACTTGGGTGAGAGAATGCGCCCGATCACAAAGCGTTGCAGCCCCTTGCGCAAGCGGGTAAAGCTGAAGGGCGTCTGGCCGCGTTGGCGGGGGGGCAGCCAGGCAGCGAGGTCTTCGGTCAGTTGCATGAGCCGAAAGAGACAGTAGGCCACGCAGCGCAAGTGCACAAAGCGATGAATGGCGGTCGGTAGATAACACTGATAGTCCGCCAGGCCCAAGTGCGTTTTCAACGCGCGAATCGCCAGTTCGATCGGGAAGCGCGCGGCGTAGATCTCAATGATTTGGGCCATCGTGAGGTGCACGTCGGTCGAGAGCAATAGGATCGGCTTGGGGTCGCCCGCCAAGACGACCACCTTGACTTTCTGCTGCACGGCGCGCAGCCAGACCTCGCGACAGACGGCCAAGACCGTGACCGCTTCGCCATAGAGCTGCACCGGCACCTGCTGGACCGGGACGGCCTCCAGTAAGCGCGCCAGTTTCCATTTGTCGCGGCGCCGCGCTTTGTTACGCGATTCGGGGTCGTCCCAGCCGACGGCGTCCTTGCGCAGGCGCGTGATGACATGGATGCCGCGGTCGACCAGGGGCTGCACGAAGGGTGCTTTGGCAAAGTAGGCATCGGCGACCACACGTAGCGGTGCTTGCAAGTGCGTCTGCAGGTGCCATACGAGGGGCAGAACGCCGTCCCAGAAGGTGGCGCGCTGCGCCTCGCCGGCCGCATTCACGATAAACTGAAAGGGGTTGAGTTGGCCGGGAATCAGTCTCATCAAGAGCGGAAAGCAGCGTACGCGCTCCCACGCCTCATCGAAGCCGAGCAAGCCCAGCACGCCCCACTGCTGACCGCGCACCTGCGCCCCACGGTCGGCGTTGCCACTATGCTCGCGCCACGCTTGCACGCCCTGCATGCGCGTGCCGTTTTTCGCAATAACACACGTGTCCACCACTGCCAGATAGGCACCGTGGACCTGCAGCGCGTCGCCGGCTTGGCGTTGCAGGAGCTCCAGCAGGGTGCCGACCAGCGCACTGGGGTCCCAGCGGTGTTCGGCCAGGAAGCGTTCCCAGCTCGCCAGATGGTGGTCGACAAAAAAGCAGGTCTGCGCGATGCGCGTGGTGGTCGTCCGACCACTCGTGAGCAACACCGCCAGCAGGTAGCCACAGAAATAACGGAAACTGGGTTGGGTAAAGTGTTTCTCGAACCGCGCCAAGTAGCGGCTGACGACGACTGGTACCAGCTGTTCCATCTCGACTCCTTTGGCACGCTCTGCCTTCGGCTCTCGGCTCTCAGTCACCCTAGCCTAGCAAATTGCGCTCCTCTGTCGCCGCCCAAAACTGCGAAAGTACAGATACTATAACAAGTGTTCATGCAGTAGATCAGCAGCACAAACCGCACAAGAGATAGATCAACAATCAGAGGGCGAAATGATCGCGCGCATCTGGCATGGTGTCGTTCCTGAAGAGAAGGCGGACGCCTATCATGAATACCTGTTGCGAACAGGCGTGCCGGACTACCGAAAGACATCGGGCAACCGAGGCGTCTAC
>JALZCF010000078.1 GCA_030863245.1 Chloroflexota bacterium | reverse complement strand
GCATTGTCCTCTACGACCCCGCCACCATCCAACCACTGCTCACCTCACAAGGTCAGGATGTGTTCGAGGTGGGGCCAGTGGAGTAAGCATCTAGCGGCACTGGCTCCCCCATCTCGAAGGCGTGGGGTAACAGCTCTGATAGCGTCATCCGCGCTTCCTGGCCCTGTAGATTGCCGACGATGATCTCCGTGTCGGGCGTGCCGAACTCGGCGATGACGGAGCGGCAACCCCCACAGGGCGCGGAGGCCGGCTCGGCGACGACGTACACGCGGCGAATCTTGCGATGGCCCGCACTGACTGCACTAACGATGGCACTGCGCTCGGCGCAGATAGCCTGGGGATGGGCTACGTTCTCGACATTTGCCCCCCCGAAAACCATCCCATCTTCCACTTCCACCGCTGCTCCGACCCGGAAGTTGCTGTAGGGGGCATAGGCATTCTCGCGTGCTGCCAGCGCCACCTCGCGCAAGCTTTTGGATGTCATGGATACTCCTTGAGAGTGGTCTAAAAGAAGAGCAAGTGGGAGGCGCCAACTTCTGCGCCAGAGGAGGATGGCGTATCCGTGCGCGCCTCGCCCTCAAGCGGTTCGTCCTGTGCCTCATCAGATGGTGGGCGATCAACCAGGATATGGACCTTCAAGATACGTCGTCCCGCCATTCCCACCACGCGGAACGTGACCCCTGCCTCCTCCATGCGTACCTCGTCATGGAGGAGGGGAACGCGGCCGAGCGCTGAGTAGATCAGACCACCGACCGTATCGTTCTCATCCGTGGGTAGGTTCAGACCCATCTCGTGGTTGAGGTCGTCGATATCGAGGCGCCCACTTACCATCGCCTCGTACTCGTTGATCTGATAGAAGGCCTCTTCCTCCTCGTCGTACTCGTCCTGAATCTCGCCAACGATCTCTTCCAGAATATCCTCAATCGTTACCAAACCCGCCGTACCACCGTATTCGTCGAAGACGACAGCAAGGTGGACGCGGCGGCGCTGCAGGTCCTGCAGCAACTCGTCGGCCATGCGACTCGACGGCACAAAGAGCGCCGGACGCAACATATCGCGGATTGGCACGTCAGTACGACCATCCTTGAAGTAGCCGAGCAAGTCCTTAGCGTAGAGGATGCCGATAATGTTATCGACATTCTCCTCATACACGGGGACGCGGGAGTGGCCTTCCTTGATCACTGTATCGAGCGCGTCGACCAACGAGCAGTCACTGCGGAGCGCGACCAAGTCAGGGCGCGGCACCATCACCTCGCGTACGGTGGTTTGCCCGAGGGTGACGATGCTGTGGATCATCTCGCGACCCTCTTCGGGTATGATAGCCTCCTCGTCGCCGACCACGCTTGCCAGCACGCGCCGTTCCTCCTCGCTCAGCCGCAGGGTCTCCTCATCCTCCACCGGAGCGCCAGCGAAGCGGCGTTGAAACCATCCCAAGACAACACGTAGGGGAGCAACAAAGAGGGCAAGGACAATCATTAACGGAGCCAGGGTCGGTGCAAGAGAGTGGTACCAGTGCATGCCGATGGCGCCCGCCAGCGCCTGAAGCAGCATTACGCCTGCCCATGCTCCAACCAGGGTCACGACCACACTTCCACCTATTCCCTGCGCGATCAGCACGGCCGCCGCTACAATGACGACGACGAGAATCAGGCGGAGGAGCGAGACGGACTCCCGCAGCCTATCAGGATCTTCGAGGAGGTGCAACCCGCTATCCGCGCCGCTCCTCCCCTCCTCACTCAGGAGACGCAACCGCGTGCGACTGATCGTCGCCAGCGCCGCCTCCGCCACCCCAACGATAAGGTACACAAGCAACGCCCCCAGCAAAGTCGCGAGCGTTGCCCAAATACTGTCAACGTCCAACAGAAACTCCTTTTATAAACTGTTCGTTACAGGCCAAGTTAGATAGGCGACTCTACGGTCTCACCGTGCAACACTGCAAAGGGGCCAACCGAGCGACCCGCCGCCAGCTCACTATCGACAATCTGTGACTGTGTCACATCGCACACGTTACCAAGTACTACGTTCTCCAACACACTGTGCGGTCCGATCTTGCATCTCTCACCAATAATCGTCTTGCCACGCAGGACGACGTTTGGGTGAACCACGGTGTCGCGCCCGATCGCCACATCCGCATCGATCCACACCGTCCCCGGATCAACCAGCGTGACACCCGCCATCATCCAGTGATGACGGCGACGCTCCCAGAGGATCCGGCTTGCCTCGGCAAGTTGGACACGGTTGTTGATCCCCATCACCTCCTGCTCATCCACCGTCACGGCTTCCACGACCCGCCCTTGAGAGACGGCGAGGGCGGAGAGATCGGTCAGGTAATACTCCCCCTGTGGCGAGAGCGTCAGCTTGTCGAGGTTTTCCCAGAGCCAGGCAGCCTCACAGAACAGGGTGCCGCTATTGGATTCCTGAATGGCGTGCTGTGCCTCTGTCGCATCCTTGTGCTCCACGATGGCCCTGACCGCCCCGGCCTCATCGCGTACGATGCGTCCGTAGCCGGCCGGATCCTCAGGCAAGAAGGAGAGCAAGGTAATCGTTGCACCCCGCTCGCGGTGATACACTGCAGCACGCCTCAATGTCGCGGCTGTGATAAGCGGTGTGTCGCCGTAGAGAACAAGCACTGTATCCGCACCGCTCTCTTCTAGCGTCTCGCGCGCTTGCATGACGGCATGGCCCGTACCCAGCTGCTCTGCCTGGAGCACCAGGTTCACGTCGCCTCCAACGACTTCCTGCACCTGCTCTGCGCCGTAGCCCACCACCACGACGCAGCGATTCGCCTCCATCTCGTGTGCCGTCTCGAGCACCTCCACTATCATCGGCCGACCTGCAACGGGATGCAACACTTTCGGCAGCTCGCTTTTCATGCGCGTGCCCATGCCCGCTGCCAAGATCACAATATCAAGCATGAATGAAGCTATCTCCAGAGTAAGGCAGGTGACTGCAAACCAAACACAAAAAAACCCAGCAACGGGCCGTACGACGGCACGCGCCTGGGTTTTCTTCAAGATTTCGCTTGTTGTGGCCCGAAGGCCTAGGTAAAGGGTCTGGGTCTTCCGTCGTCACGACGATATAAAATAACTTTTAGAGCCAGTTTCTACAGGACTCAATTTTAGACGAAGGTAGATAGGATGTCAACCCCGCGAGCGCTTTTATCACTCGACCTGCCAGACTGCTACTGTCGCCCACTCCCCTTCTGAGGTCTGTAGCCGTTCACCTGTATTAGGATCATAGAGGCCCACGACGAGACGGTACTTGCCAGGGGGCAGTTCCATTGGGATACTGAGCGTGTGGCGATCTACGATCCATTCATCCACGAGCCAGCCACTGGCAGGCGGGTCAAGCTCATGATCGCTCACGGCGAGCTGGATGTCGTCGTGGTACAACTGAACAAAGGCACGCAGGGGGGGGCCACCTGTCTCCGTGGCCTGCCACACAAGCGTGAGATCGAGAGGGATATTGTCCTCCAGGCTATCGGGCAGAGCGAGGCGAGCAAGGCGGGCTCGGGTGCCAAAGGTCTCACCTGTCGGCACCCCAATGCGCGGCTCCTCCATCACGCGCGGTCGCGCGGCAACAGAGAGGGTGCCCAGCTCGACCGCATCCTGACCCCCCTGGACGGCCAGCCGGTTGCCGGATGAAGGATCGTAGAGGCCAGCGATGAGGCGATAGATACCGGGCGGGAGGTCGGCGGGCAGGTCCAGCCTGTGGGGGTCGCGCACGAGGTCACCGACCTGCCATTCGGTCGTAGAGAAAGTTCCATTGACGGGCGGCAGGTCGCGGGCCGCGCGCACCGTGCCCTGCTCGTCAAGCGCCTGCACGAAGACGTGCAACTCGGAAGAGGGTGCCCTGATCGCCTGCCAGAAGAGAGTCATCGGCACCTGCTCTCCCTGTAGCCACTCCCCTTCCAGCACGCTTGCACCCACGAAGCGTACCGTGTCGCCCAGCACCACATCTTCGGGTTGGTCCACAACAAGCCGTAACGCGTCGACGGGCAAGGGTGAGGGAGGACGCACGACGAAGACTGTCCCGACGATGGCTTCAGGCATGCGCCGTTCGCCCTGCTCGAAGCGATCCAGTGGCTGGCCGCTGTCCTCCCAGTAGAGCATCATCTGGACGGCATACTCGCCGGGTGGCGTGCCGTGCATCACAGGAAGCCCCGCACGCATCACGCCCCCCGTCACCTCCGCATCCCACTCCCCCCAGACGCTCCCGCGCCCGACCAGTTGCATGCTCGCCCGAACCCCCGGGGCCGGCTCCTCCACCTGGAAGAAGAGGGGCAGGATACCGACCCCGCTACTCGCCTGCGCCTCAGCCACCGCCGCCCGCACCTTACCCACTTCCTCGAAGGTACCAATGGCCTGTAGGGGGGGCACAGCAGGCGCATCGCCGTAGAGGTAGAGACGGGTGTTCCCCTCCCATTCATTCCATGCTTGCACCCCTGTCTGGTTCAAGGCTTGCACAAGCTTCTCCTCGAACAGGCGTCCCTTGACTTGGTAGGCCGGAAACCAGACGCGAGGGTGATCTTTCAGGAGCTGCTGCAGATCGTGCTCAAGCCAAGCAGGACTCGAATCCCATCCGAGATCGGCGACGATCGGCGTTGGATGCGTATCGGGCAGGTAGGCACGGAGATAACCAACCTGCCAGGGATAGATGGCCAGCCACGCATCGCCTGGTCCCTGCTGTGCCCCCACCTGGGCGATCAGAGAGCGGTAATCTTCACCGGGATAGCGAGCGATCGTGTAGAAGCTCCACTGCGCTATCACGCTTGTTCCAACGATCAATCCACACAGGGCAAGCGCTGCGGGTGACCACCGCTCCCATACTGCGACAAGCCCTTTGGCAACGAGTATTAGGAAGAAGGGTAGCACGTAGAGCAACTGGCGCTCGACGCGCGGGGTGTCGTAGGGAGTAACGAGATTGGTCAGGAAGGCACTGAGCGTGGGGAGGAGCCAGAGCCAGAAAACCGTAGGTAACCGAGTGATGGGGGACAACAAACCGTCGCGAGTTCCCTCCTGCTGGCCGGCTCTCGACTGTCCTGCAAAGCCGGTTCCAATAAGCGCTAACCCCGCGAATAGGATCCCCATCCACGCAAGCCAAGCATAGCTGCTTGTAAGGTGGCCGCTACTCCACGCGACGAGGTGGCGCGGGAGAAAGGTGAACAGCGTCATCGGCTCGTCGGCTTCGACGACGAGCTTCTCGCCGACATAGGTGATAAGGCGAAAAGCGCTGTACAGCATCCACGGCAGATAACCGAGGACGATCACGGTCAGAGAGCGGACGGGTCCATGAAAATGATATCGGTTCGCGCGCAGATCACGTAGGGTAAGTAGAGCAAGCGCGACGAGTAGCAGCGTAAAGTAGTAATGCGTGAGCAACCCGACGAGCCCGGCCACGCCCAGGGCCCACCACGCCCGCCGGTGCCACGCGCCGACCGTGAGTAGGGCCAGCAGCGCTACCAGGCCGTACATCCGCACTTCCTGCGAGTAGTAGACGTGGAAGGGCGAGAGGGCAAGAAGGAGCGTTGCTACCCATGCTGCGTGCCTTCCTACCAGCGGGCGGGCCACCCACCACATCACCGGTAAGGTCACGACACCCACTAGCACACTCAGCAGGCGCGCTTGCAGCGCCCCAACGCCGACGAATGCCATCCAGGCCTGGAGGAGAAGATAGTAAAGCGGTGGGTGAATGTCGAGCGAAGTCAACTCGAACAGACGCCAAGGCGACTCCGTGGCAAAGAACATCGAGTAGCCCTCATCCCACCAGAGCGGCTGCGCACTCAACCCGAACAGGCGCAGTCCCAGGCCAAGGAGCACCAACACCGAGAGCCACAGCAAGCTCGAAGCCTGCCAAGCACGCGACAGGCGGGATGACGATAATCGCCCAAACAAAAGCGCGACCGGGGTCGCTTCCTGATGGCTAACTGTACTCAATGCATGCCTCCGGCGGTAGGTAGTAGGTGGTAGATAGGGAACGGATTGACCACTACTCACTACCTACTGATCACTGATCACTACCGTTCCCCATCTACTGTCTACCATCTACCATCTACCAGATCACACATCCTCGCCCCGAATCTGCGCGCTGAATTGCTTGCGGAGTGTATCTGCGATAGTTGCATGATACTCCGCAACCTCTTCGTCGGTCATGGTCCGTTCAGGGTCGATGTAGCGCAGAGAGAACGCAAGGCTTTTCTTGCCCGCGGGGATCGATTGGCCTTGGTAGACGTCGAACAGGCGTACCTGCTCGAGTCGCTCGACCCCCGCGTTGAGAATGGCCTGCTCGATCTCGCTGGCCGGGATTGCTTCGTCCACCACCACCGCTAAGTCCTGGATGATCGCCGGGAAGCGCGGGATCGGTTCCACGGTGACGCGTTCGGGGACGGCGGCGATGAGCGCATCGAGGTTGAGATCGGCCATGGCGACGCGTTGCTCTGGCAGATCGTTGCCCTGCCGCACGAGAGGGTGCAACTCGCCCAGCACGCCGATTGGCTCACCGTCGACCCCGAGCGTGGCGACACGACCCGGTTGGAATGTCGGGTGGTCGGTTGTTTCGTAGGTCGCACGCTCGGACAGATGGAGGTGGGACAGCACCTCCTCGATCACCCCCTTCAGGTCGAAGAAGTCCATCGGGCGCGGTTCCGGTGTGAGCCAAGTCGTCGGCTCCACCGGGCCTGTCATCGCGATGACGAGGCGGCGCTGCTCCTCCGGCAGGGGCAAGCCATCCGCCAGCAGGTAGATTGCGCCAATCTCGAAGGTAGCAACATGCTCACGGTGGCGCAGGTTACTCTGGAGCGTCTCCAGGGCACTTGCCAGCAGGGAGCGCCGCATGACGCGCCGGTCCTGAGAGATCGGATTCGCGATACAGACGTAGCCTGCATCGCTTACATCGCTCTCCCCCTCTCGTAAGGGTAACAGCGCGCTTTCCCGCTCCGGTGCGGTCATGCTGTAGGAGATGGTCTCTGTCAGGCCTGCCCCCACCAGCAAGTCGCGGATCCACTCTTCGATCGTCAGGGACCTGTCCACACGGAGCGGTGGCAATGGATCGGCAAGGAGGGTTAGCGGCAACCTATCCAGGCCGTGCACGCGCGCGACCTCCTCCACCAGGTCCGCAGGGATGGTCACATCCTCCCGGTGGTCCGGCACGGTCACATGCAGCGTCTCCCCCTCACGCTCGATACCGAACTCCAGCCGCTCCAAGTACTCGGCGATCCTGTCGAGTGTGAGATCCGTTCCCAGTAGACGATTCACCATTTCCGCATCGATATCGACGACCACCGGCTCAGGGGGACAAGGGTAGGCATCTACCGTGCCGGCCGCAATCTCGCCCCCACCTAACTCCGCAATCAGTTGGGTCGCGCGATTGTTTCCCCGTATTGCCATCGCTGGGTGAACACCACGGCTGAAACGGTAGGCTGCCTCGGAATGAAGCGAATGGCGGGTGGCAGTACGACGGATAGAGATGAAGTTCCACGAGGCTG
>JALZCF010000063.1 GCA_030863245.1 Chloroflexota bacterium | reverse complement strand
CTCCGGTGGTATAGCTGGCCTCCATCGCCGGCAACCTTCTCTAGCGTCTCTTCGGGATGGCAGACGCGGCGCCACTCGTCGACGAACTGCTCACGCTGCTCACCAAAAGGGATGCTGAGTGCTTCGGAGAGGGTAGAGATGGCGTCATGAAAGGACTTACCGAAGGCAAGGGCCAGGGTAAACTCGTGGCTCTCGGTGAGGTCGAGCTCTCCCATCAGGGCGATATTGCCCTCGTGGGCGCAGTCGAATTCCCAATCCATCCGATAGTTGTCGGCCAGATCCCGCCAGCCGTCGTTGGCGCCCACATAGCCACAGGAGGCACGCCGGAAGGGAATGGAGGCGCATAGTGCCAACCATGTGTCCTCTTCCGTAGCGACCAGGATCTTCTGGTCACCGATGGTCGCGACCTGGCCACTGTTTGCCTGACCGCCAATTTCAATCCGAGGGCCGCACAGCACAAAGAGCTTCAATCTTTCGAGAAGTTCGGGGTCGCCCTCCAGTCGCGTGCGGACCAGCACGGCGGACTCACCCGGTGCCCCAATGATCTCCTTGACAAGCCGATACGCTCCATCGGGTGCCCTGTTCGTGAGGCGGACACCCAGGCTGTGCGTCGAGAGCGCCTCGACCTGCGATTCAAGGTCGCGCCGTTCCTCGTGGAAGAAGGTCTCCCCATCCGTGATGAGGTACTGCAGGTCACGGATCTGAGGTCGATCGATAGTTGGGTAGTAGACCTCGTTTAGCACGCCCTCTGAGAGGGTGTACCATACACGGCTCCGATTCGAGTAGGCCGTCCCGATCGCATCCTTGTCCCCACGGGTCCAACGAGGCGCGAAACCCGGCCCGTGAGGCGCGGGTCTCTCACATGGTTGAGGTAAACGCATTCTATGTTCCTCCTTTGAAACATTCCAAATCCATCTCCCGGGCGGGTCGCTTTGCCCGTCAACATCAAACAGTAGACACGTAGCATCCTGTATGCCATCTAACGGGTGGCCCCTACCGCCTCTATCAACTGAGGTAATAGATGCCCAATGCGCCGAGCATGTAGAGGAGCAGGATGGTCACGGAGTCCCACCCCATTCGCAAGAACGTGTGGTCCTCGCGCTCCATCAGTCCCCAAAGGTAAACGCAGACCATGAGAATGCCCATTACGGTGGCAAACTGTGCTGAGACGGGCACTACTTGGAAGATCGGTCCTGCCGTGTAAAGTGCCGATACAAGGACGAGAAGCACCACCAAGAAGGCGCTGGAGCCGAAAACGTTCGAGATGGCCAGGCCATAGTTCTCCTCACTTACGGCGGTGAGCGTAGTGCTCAGCTCTGGCAGGACCGTGGCGAGCGAGAGGAATATCGCGCCGACGAAACCTGCGCCGAGTCCGCTTTGAGTGGCTAGGGCATCGGCTGATCGCGCGAGGGCCCATCCCGCGGCAAGGACCAACAGACTGGCAAGAACGAAATAGACGATTAGTTTTGTGATCGTCCTCCTCTGTTCCTCCTCTTGCGTTGCGTCCCCTTGAACCTGCCTATCCTCCTGCTCGCGGTGCGAGGCTTGGTTCTGGCTCTGCCCGTGCTGCTTGTGCTCTTCGTGATGGTCGGCGCGCTGTTGTTGCTCCTGCTGCTCTCCCTTCTGCTCTATGATAGGCACCTGCTGCTGCTGGCGTTCAATCTCTTGGCGCTGCACCTCGCCACCGCCTGGGTCGAGCGTAGCGGGAGCGGGTTGCCAGCGCGAGTGCCCTCGCGCCCGGTACGTGGTGAACATCACCAGGACGTAAGCGACGAGCAGGAGCACGGCCCCGATGCTGAATGTCATTGATCCGAATGGTTCACCGATCGTGAGTGTGAGATGTGCGCCGATGACCATGGCGAGTAGGGCGATCGCCAGCATGACCACCACGCCCACCCCGTTGATCAGCAGGACGAAGCGGGGCGAGAAGCGAGTGAGGGCTCCTCCAGCTAGCCTTAGGTCCGCGATCGCCAGGATGGCCATGTTGGCCGGAATCCCGCCTAGCAGGTTGTGGACAGCAAGCTCCACGTTACCGCTAAGCGTGGCGGTAACGATCGTCGCGATCTCGGGTAGGGAAGTCGCGACCGCAAGGAGTAATAAACCGACGAATTCCTCTCCCAAGCCGGTTCGCTCCGCGAACGCATCCGCGTACCGTTCCAGTCGTGTGCCGGCGAACCAAACAATCGCGGCTGCGACTGCGAAGAGCGCGGCGTTGAGCCAGAGGGGGTTGGTACGGAATGTCAGAAATGAGAGGAAGCCTCCCGCTTGTTCGTCCTGCGTTGCTTGGCCCTCCGGTGGGGCCGGCCTGGCATCTGCTTCGGGCGTTGCCGCTCGAGCTCCCAGCCCACCTACTACCGTCTGGGTCGCGGCATGGTTGGTTGAGGTAGGGGTCGCGTTTCCCTCCTCAGCGCCCGCCGTACATCCCACGGGGAGGAGGAACAACATTGATGCGACGATAAACAGCTTGATCCGTCGTCGCGCTCTGGATCCAACACTCTGCGTTCTTGGTTTAGGCAATCTTGTCTCTATTTCTTTCCCTATGAGCGTTTCTTATCCCTGTCCTTCACCCCTCCGATCATGCCCGTGACGGCGTCGAGGAGATATCCCATCGCTCCGAGTGCCGCGTCCGGGATCGGCAGCAGGTTGGAGATGCGGGAGGTCAGGATGATCCGGCTGCCTCTTCCAAAGAAGGGTTCCCAGACCGTCGAGAAAACGTTCAACTGGAAGAGGGCTAGATAAGTCGCGATGCCGAAACCGACGAGGGCGAGGGCAACGATCGGTAGACGCTGTGACCAGTCTGAAGGGTTAATGGTCCAGCCTGGCGGCTTGAGGGTCTCACTCATTTCTACCCGCGTCCATCTTGTCAATCTCCTCCCAGGACAGCTAGTGCCAGGCCGGCGAGGCCTATCCCGGCCGCAGCGAGCCAGCCTCGATGTGTGTCGGCCCATAACTGAATGCTGTAATCCTGCGCGCGGGCATCGAAATCGCCGTGCGCGCCAAAGTCCCCCTCGACCGGATCCCAGAGATTGTTCTCGCGATCCGGATCGACAAGGCCATTGTACTGTTGCGCGTCGTAGCCCGTTTCAGCAGCCTCCTGGTCGAGGTAACCAGGTGCGATCTTTTGCCCGAGAATCGTCTGCACCGTGGAGCGGCCCACCCACAGCTCGCGTCGACGGTGGTGGGCCGACCAGACAATGGCGTCGGCCGCCACTTCCGGCTGGAAGATGGGGGGGACCGGCTGCGGCTTGCGGGGCAGGCGGGTCTTGACCCAGTTGAACTGCGGCGTGTTCAGCGCGGGCAGTTGAACCATCGTCACGTGCACGTTGCTGCCATCGTGGATCAGCTCGGTGCGCAGCGAATCCGTGAATCCCCGGATCGCCGCTTTGGCCGCACAGTAGGCCGACTGGAGTGGGATGCTGCGGTAGGCAAGCGCGGAGCCAACCTGTACGATGACCCCCTCGTCGCGGGGGAGCATGCGCTCCAGCGCCGATAGCGTCCCGTACACGTAACCCAGATAGGTTACATTGGTGACGCGCTGGTACTCCTCGGGCTTCATCTTCTTGACCGGCGAGAATACCGATACCATGGCGTTATTCACCCAGATATCGATCGGCCCAAACTCCTCCTCGACTGCCACGGCCGCGGCCTCCACCTGCTCCGCATCCGCGACATCCGTCGGCACCGCGATCGCCTTTCCGCCAAGCGCCTCGACGTAGTGCCGCGCGCCCTCCAACCCGTCCGGTCCACGGGCAAGCAACCCGATGTGGGCCCCCCGCCTCGCGAAGGCGCGCGCCGTCGCCCGCCCCACGCCCGCGGAAGCACCGGTAATGACGACGACCTCAGGTTTCCCGGATTGATTCATGGATTGATTCTCCTCTGGTAGTGTTGCATGTTGCATATTGCATGTTGCGTGCGGCGTTTACGTTTTACGGTTTACGCGCCACGTCCGACGATTGTGGACTCGTAGGTTTGGCTTAGTAATACCAATTGTGTTATGAAACGCCGTAAAGGTTCGTAGTAAACACTTTAGTGTTCGTCCACCTCACGAACACTAAAGTGTTTACTACGAACCATCGCCGCATGTTTGCGAGCCTTTGTAGCACAACGGGTATAAGCAAGGTTGATTCCTCGCGAGGAAGTCCACTGATAACTTCTGGGACTTTGCAGCAAATCGGAAGCCACCAGCTTCTGGAGACTGGAGACTGGAGATTGGAGATTGGAAAATGGAAAGGGGAGAGGGGAAAAGAGAAGGTGGATCAGACAGAGCAGAAGGCAGAGGGCGGAAGGAGGGGATTACCGCAGGCACAATGC
>JALZCF010000055.1 GCA_030863245.1 Chloroflexota bacterium | reverse complement strand
TCATTGTGGGTGGGGGTGAGTTTGGGCATCGTATGGGTATTTTATGTAGAACGAAAACGGAGTGGGTAGTGCGTCTGAGGTCCTCTCACACCATTGCCCAGGGTTTGTGCCGGCGAGTGGAGGGTGGGTTGGGGAAGCGGCCCTTCTTGATCAGACTCGCAAGGCGCCTCTGAAGGGCCGAGATTTCTTTCCGCGTAAGGAGCTCAGCTAGGGCATCCGAGGGAGACTCTCCTTGCTGCAGACAACTCTGGAGGCGGCCTAAATCTTGTAACAGCGCCGGTGGGATACGCTGGCCCGCGAGTTCCCAGATGACGGTGCGTAGCTTGGGCTCCTCATGAAAGCAGATGCCGTGATCGATGCCCCAGATTCGCCCTTCGACGTCGCGAATACAGTGACCCCCCTTGCGGTCGGCGTTATTGATAAGCACGTCGAAGAGTGCCATGCGGGTGAGCTCTTCCGGCCAGGGATCGCGGAAGGTGAAGAAATTCTCCTCTGGATCATGCTCGACGAAAAGCTGTACCATGCCAGTGCCGTGTTTACCGCTACGTGCGACCGTTGGCGGCACGATGTTCCACCCCAAGGCATCGCTGAGCACGAAGGCCGCGACTTCCCGCTGGTAGAGCGTCCCTCTCGGAAAGTCCCATAGGGGACGCTCCCCACCGCGCGGCTTATATACCGCTAGGGTGACAAGATCCCCTTGTTTTACCTTGGCGAGAAAGGTGTAATTGCTACTCCACGGGAGCAACTGCAACACCTCCATCTCTCCCTCTTGCAGCAGTTCTACCACTTCTCCCACGGTGAGGGTGTTGTCGGCATCAGTGTGTTCTTCGTCGTGCTGGAGCGTCATGTCGGAAGCTCAAAATCACTCGTTGCCATGACCATTGGAGCGGGGGCAGAAGTGACCCTCGGGACCGATAGGCTCGCCACAGAGGGCACAGATGGGACGCCCCTGGCCGGCGACCTCTAGAGCGTGGTTGCCTAAGGCCGCCGCCTGATCCCGTGTGATCCAAAAACGTACAACGTCTGGCTCCTCCTCTTCCTCGGGGACCAAAGATTGCGCGGCGATCATCACCAGATCGCGTGCCTCGTCGTATCCGAGACCCATCTGTCCCGTACGGAAACGGCCTTCAACTGGCATCTGCAGCTGCAGGTCGAGAGCGGAGATGCGTTCTGGACGGGGCGGGGGGAGCTCGAAGCGGTCCTCCAGATCCTCGAGAAGCTCCTCGATCGCCGCAGCCAAAGCCACCGCCTGTTCCTTCTCAATGATGAGGGCTACGCTCTCCAACCCCTGCACTCCCTGCAGGAAGAAGGTGCGGTTGCCTGGCTCGCCCACGGTGCCGACCGTAATGCGCGAGACGGGATGCATGTCGTATTGTTCGGCCATCTGTTCATTCCTGTAGTTGGGGTTGCGGCTCAAGTTCGGGCTGCGGCGTCTCCTCGGCCTGCCCCTCAGCCTCATCTTTCATTTCCGGATCCTCTCCGGGCGGCACGTGAGCCGCATCGTTCAGGCATAGAAGGCGTGGCGCGTATGGAGTCAGAGCAATGATGGTCATGCTTGCCGGGCTTATGACGAGGCGCTGAAACAGGTCGATGTGAATCCCTGCATAGTGCGCCGCAACCAGCTTGATCAGATCGGCATGAGAAACGATAATCGCGCTCTGCTTGTCCTCAAGTTGGCTCGCCACCTGCTCGATCGCCGTGATGGCTCGTGCCTGCACGTCACGCAGGCGCTCGCCGCTCGGGAAGCACATGGCGCTGGGGAAGCCCTGCACGACTTTCCACTCATCCAATTTCGAGAGCTCTTCGATACTCTGGCCTTCCCATTCGCCGTACCGTACCTCGCCGATACCCTCAAGTGACTCAATCTCTAATTCTAGTACATCGGCCAAATATCGCGCGGTCTCCATGGTGCGGTCGAGAGGGCTGCTGTAGAGCGCCTGAATCTTGCCCTTCTGTGGTGCCAGGCGCTCTGCCAGCGCCGCCGCCTGGACGTGCCCCACCTCGTTCAGATGGACATCGGGCAGCCATCCAGCCAGTTTCTTGCCAACCATCGAGTTCTGCCCATGGCGCACGAGAATAATTCTCTTCATCTACTCTCCTTCATTATCTACGCTTTCCCTGTCAAGCCGAGCCTACTGCCTCATCAGGCGGGTTAGTTGGGAATCGTGCGGGATCTCCAATTGTGTCTCGAAATGCGGGGATAAGCAAGCTTCCTGGAAGCTGAAAGCAAGAACCGGTAGCACTAGGACGCTTATGGTATTTCCTGCTCCCTCTCATGCCTCGTGGCTCGCCTTTCATCCCCATCGGGGAAGAGCTCCTCGTCCAGGACGATGCGGTAGCCAGGGGCCGCGAGTTTGATGTTGGGTTCGGCGCGGAGGGCACGCAGGAAGGCCGTGGTGATATCGTGCCCCGTGCCGCGACGGCGTCGGGGTTGGGTGAGATACCGGAGCGAGAGCTGGATCCCATCGCGCAACAGCTTTACATAAACAAAGGGCGTCGTGATGCCCCGCTGGTAGGCGTAGCGCCGTGCCATATTATCCGCAGCCGCTACGGCTCGAGGCTCGATCTCCGTGTAGATCATGCGTGCCTCCTTGAGGAGCAACTGGCGTGCACGCTCCCAATCGCTGTCATGGGTGAGGACGAACTCGAGCTCATTCCAGATGAGGTCGAATCCCTCGGTGTAATTGTAGACGGGGCCATCAAAGATCACGCTGTTTGGTAGGTGGATCAGCCTACCCGTGCTCTGATCCGCATCCACCCAATTGCCGATTTCCAAAAGGTGAATGTGAAGTGGGTCAATGTCCACCACATCTCCCATTACCTCGCCTGCCTGGATCCGATCGCCCACCCGGAAGGGTGATTGAACCGTAATGACGCCCCACGCCATAATGCTGGAGATAGGCCGGCTCAGAGTCAGCGCAAGACCGGCGGCCAGCAGTGCTAGGACCTGCAATAACGTCTGGCCGCTCGGCAACCAGAGGGCAATGAGCGTGAACGTGACCAGCAAGAAGGTGAGGGTCCGCACCCACACGCGTAGCTGATGCCGCCGATCCACCTCGGGAACATTCCGGTTGATGAGACGATAGGCGAGCTGTTGCAGCAGCACGAGCAACACCACCGCCGCAACGGTCTCCAAAAGCCGCGCAAAAAGACCCGGGCCCTCACCCAGCGCGTTGAGGTAGCCCCGAAGCGCCTGCTGCAGCTG
>JALZCF010000052.1 GCA_030863245.1 Chloroflexota bacterium | reverse complement strand
GAGCGCAACACGGCCATGGGTACTACTGGGCATTGAACGCACTGTCAGCCACCCTCCTTTGTTAGAATGCATGACGCCTTGCGAGATTGGTAACCTGGGAGGTAACGACTCAGCCCAAGGTGCCCGGCACTTCCCTTGAGCGCATACTCGTACAGATATCTCTCGACAAAGTGCCGGGCACCTGAGTCGTTGTAATAATAGCACATCTGAGACCATGATACTCGATGGGAGGGCGTTTTACGTTTTACGCACTAGCAGGCTACACTTCGCTCAATAAGCACACCTTTGGAACCGACTTCATGGCGCTTACCTTTCACTATAAGATCGCAATGCCGCGGCCGGAAAATCATCTCTTCTACGTAACGGTTGAGGTGCGGGGCTGGGAACTTCCGCAGGCAACCTTGATCCTGCCCGTATGGACACCGGGTTCGTACTTGGTCCGGGAGTTCGCCCGCCACGTCGAGAACTTCCGTGCAGAGACAATGGATGGGGTATCACTCCCTTGGTTGCGTGCTGACAAGAAAACCTGGCAGGTCGAGACAGAAGGAGTAAATGACTTTCGGGTTCGGTACGAGGTCTATGCGAACGAACTCACCGTACGTACCTCTCACCTGGATACGACCCACGGCTACTTCAATGGGACCAACGTCTTCGTCTATCTGGATGGCTTCAAAGAACAGCCTGTTACCCTAGAGATTCAGGAGCCGCAGGGATGGCACACCTCCATCGCGCTCCCGCAGGATGGGACAGGCGCCTACCAGGCGGCGACCTACGATATTCTGGCCGATAGCCCCGCCGAGATCGGCACGCATCGCGTGCTTCGCTTCGATGCGTTGGACAAGCCCCACGAGGTCGCGCTCTGGGGCACGGGCAACGAGGATGAAGCCGCGCTAGTGAGAGACTTGAAACAGATCGTCGAGACCGTCGCGGACATGTTTGGCAAGGAACTACCCTACGAGCGCTACCTCTTCATCGTTCACCTAGGCGACCAGATCCGAGGGGGCCTGGAGCACCGCGACTCGACCACCCTGGCGGTCGATCGCTGGACCTTCCAGCCCCGCAGCGACTACGAGAAATTCCTCCGCCTGGCCACCCACGAGTTCTTCCACACCTGGAATGTCAAACGCATCCGTCCCAAGTGGCAAACCGATATGCTTCCTCTACTTCAGAACGAAGGACACCATTCAGATTCGGAATAATACCTTCCCTGGAGCTCGACTACGTTCCATCGGCGCAGGCCGCTGGAGTAGAGCACAGATGACAGGATGAGCGGATTTGTCTCGTTCGAGTTCGAACTGGATTCACGACAGCGGGCCAGGCCGTGTTGCGGGGGCGTGAAACGGCCCACGAATTGTGCATTTTATACATATAGGCGCTTTTATGGCGCCCTCGCCCTATCTCGCTTGCCCCGTCGCTCTAAGATCGCACGGTGATCCCCTCTGCAACCTTGCAATCTTGGCTGCCGCCTTGCCACGAGCCACCTCCCTCCCTGACAGCCCGAGGGTCGTCAAGCCTCATTGATGGGGCGCCGCTCAGGTAGCAGCGGCACTTCATGCCGGTGCGGACTCCGCTGACCAATCAAGTGCTTATACCCCGACCCCCTCGCCTACCCGGCCCACTAGCCCCGACCTTCGGATAGCACCCCAATCATGCCATCTTCCAAGATCTCAAGATTCCAAGATTCCAAGATTTCACAGGGGAGGTAGCATGAAATCTTGCTTTGGAATCTTGCATCCAACCCCCTCTCGCAGGTACGATCCATCGAATCAACGGCCCGTTGATATTTGTCAGTGTGACCGCCGGCGTGATCTTGGTGTCCTAGCGCGTTAAGCGAGATGAAATGAAAATCGCGATGCCCGACGGTCCGCGCTGGTGCTGGCGAAATATACCGCTTCCCGAGCCTCACCTTGGCCTCCTTGCTGGCGGCCTCATCCTGCACCGCGTCCGGCCCTGGACGCTCCTGTCCAAGGAGCGTATTCGTCTCGTGTCCGGCTGCTCCCTCATCGCGGGTGGCGCGGCGCTCGCGGGTTGGGCCATCCGCGCGGCAGGCACTATCCATCTTGCAGATCCTGATCGGCTCGTAATGGACGGTCCCTACGGCGTGAGCCGCCATCCGATGTACACGGGCTGGACCTGCATCTATCTCGGTGTGGCATTCGTCGTAAACACGCGGTGGCTGATCCTCCTCTCGCCGGTGCTGCTCGCGCTCGTTCACTTCACCGCGCTCACCGAGGAGCGTGAACTAGAGAAGCGCTTCGGGAGTGCCTATCGAGCCTACAAAAAGCGGGTTCGCCGATATCTGTGAGCCGCGATACCCCCTTGAGATACCCCTTTCGGGCATGACCGCACCCGCCCGTTGCTCTACACTGTTATAAAGATTACCTAATGTGCAACTATTCCGTGAGTTCCCTCTGAACGAGAGCTCCCCAGTTGCGGTGAGTAAGGGCTAAGCAGTGAGTTTCTCAGAGGCAAAATGAAAGTTGCACATTGGGTAAAGATTATCTACCCATCCCATGCGGCGCGTTCCTCGTCAAGATACGCATCCACATCGATCGCCTGCCAAATATCCTTGCCGACACCTTCGATTTCCAAAATGCTCCGCCGAGGTAATTCGTCTGCTTTCGAGGCCACCGCGCTCCGCTCGGG
>JALZCF010000027.1 GCA_030863245.1 Chloroflexota bacterium | reverse complement strand
CTTCTCCTATTGAAACGACAGGGGTATACGGAAAGTTCCAACCCGCTCGGGGCATTAGCTTCGCCACTCCGGCGTTGCTGTCGCGGTCTTGGAGCCACGCGTTTTGTGCCGTGAGGAGGCGTTGCTGAGACGATCCTGAACGTAGCAGCGGAGTTGGCGGTAGATACTATCGTCGTGGCCACCCATGGCAGGAGTGGACTGGCACGCTGGGTCATGGGTAGCGTTGCCGATCGCGTGATGCGTGCCTCCCCGGTGCCCGTTCTCCTCGTCCGTGCTGGGATGATGGAAGAGGAGGAAGGATTGGTGCCGGTGCAACAGGAAACGGTGACGACGTAAACGGGACAACAAAAAGAGGCGCCCGCATTGCCTGGGCGCCTCTTTCATGCCAGTCTACCTCTACTCAGTGTTGCCTTTCCCCAGTTGTTTCTTTGCGGCCTCGGGATCTCCCGGAATATCCCACAGTGGGTACCAGCGTGAGCTGTCGGTTTCGAGGGGGAGGTAGTCGGCCATCATGCTTTTCAATCGCATCTCCAGGGTCTGTTCACGGGTGCGGTTGGGCCGTGGCGCGAAGGGGTAGAAGAGGCCGCGCTTGAAGTTGTACAGCCAGAAGAACGCTCCCTGTTCTCCCTTGAACTGGAATGCGGCCGCGAGCAGGGTGCGCCCAAAATCATGCTCCTCCAACGTGCTGCTCGCCAGATGCATCGTCGCTATGAGATCCTCGAAGTCAGAGTCGTACATCAGCAGCCACAGGTAGTTATACTCGTCCTTCACTACCTCGACCCGCGTGCCCGTTGTCTCTGCGCCGAGCTTTACCAGCTCCTGGATCTCCTTCTCCAACCGCCCAAACATGGAGGACTCGACGTTGCGGAAAGCCAGGGCGGCAAAACCGGTGGGCTGGACACCGAGCCGAGCTTCCTGCTCGACCATGGCGTTGTTGATCGCGAAGAGGGGTTGGGAGACGGAGGGCTTGGGCGCCATGTTGCGCCCCAACAGCGAGTTGATGAAGTCTTGGATCTTAGCAAGCATGGGTTCCGGGCCTACCGGTAGGCCTCCATCTCTTGGGCGAGCCTGTCCAGGTAGGCGAGCCGCTTCTCAAGAGATGGGTGGGTGCTGAACAGCTCGAGGATGCTTTGCTTTGTATCGGCCGGAATGATGAAGAAGGCATTGAGGCCCTCGACCTCGCGTAGGTCGCGTTCCGGCACGCGGTGCATCGTGCCCGCAATCTTTGTCAGGGCGCTCTGGAGCGCGGCCGGCGAGCCGGTGAGAAGGGCCGCGCCGCGGTCCGCCGCAAACTCGCGGTAGCGCGAGAGCGCGCGGATCAGGAAGAAGCTGATGATCCAGACCAGGATCGAAGCGACAAAGAAGAGGACAAAACCACTCGCTCCTTCCCGATCCCGGCGACGCCCCATCCCCCCCCACATGCCCCAACGCATCACGAACTGCGCTACGGTTGCAAAGAAGGACGCGATGGTGATGACCATGACATCGCGGTTCTTGACGTGGGCCAGCTCGTGAGCCAGGACCGCCTCGAGCTCGGCGCGATTCAGGGTGTCCAGGAGGCCACGCGTCACCGCGACGGCGGCGTGTTGCGGGCTACGGCCGGTGGCGAAGGCGTTCGGCACGCGCGAGTTGATGATGGCGACGGTTGGCTTCGGCAGATCAGCTGCCTGCACGAGGCGGTCGATCATGGCGTGCAGCTCTGGCGCCTGATTGGGCTCCACAACCTGGGCGCCGGCTGAGGCAAGCACCAGCTTGTCGCTGAAGAAGTATTGCACGCCGAGCAGGAGCGCGGCGAAGATAAAGATGGTAAAACTGTCCACACCGGCAGCAAACATCGCTGCCATAAAGGCGAGGTAGACCAGCGCCAGCAGACCCATAGTGATGAACATCCGCATCTGCAAGCCAATATCCCCACCGTACCACTTCTGTTTCATGTTTGATTCCTCCAGATTGTTGGAGACAGTTTGGGTTTCTTACTCTCTATACGAGCAATGGGTGTGCCTTGTTGCGTCTATTGTATTGAATGTCCCCTACCAGCTTGCTATCCAGTTCCGGCGGGCATGGGTCATCGCTTCGACGTGGCTGGTTGGGCAGTCAACCGGGATGCCAAGGAGCGCTCGACTCACCGTTGTACCTTCCTCTGGCCACGTCGCGTCGAGGTGAGCAATCACCTCGCTATCGGGAGCAACGAGCGGGGTTTCCGGGTTCATTCCATGCGCGATCCTCACGAGCAGCTGCACCGCCTCGGCATCGTTCTCTGGCGGATCGGCTGCGAGTTTCTTCGCACTCTCGATGGCCGCCTCAAGCAGATCACCGTAGCGCCCGCCCTGGCGCAGGGTGACAGTACTCGCATCAAAGCGCAGTGGCCAATTCGCCGGGATGGCAGCAAGTGAGAGGGCAAGCGCACGAGTCAACGAGAAGGCGCGCCACGCCTCAGGAAGGGTACGCACCTGCCCCAGCCGCTCCACCAGGCGCTCCCTTGCCTGACCGACCGTCGTCAGATAGCCTGCCACGTGATCGGTGATGACTGCTTCGGCGGAGATACGCGGCCACTCTTTGCCAAATCGCTCACTGGCGTGGAGGCGCTCGGGTGGATCGAAAAGTAGCGCCCAAAGCGCAGGCGCGTAGGGTTCATGTTCAAATAGGACCGTCCACTGGTGGGAGGGACGCCAGACGGCGAGTGTTGTTACTAGCTGGGTCATAGGTTGATGTGGGTGGTATTTAGTGAGCCGAGCAGATGAAGGTGAAGATGTTGCATGTTGCATGTTGCATGTGCTTCGCACACGTGGTACGTGGTGCGTGTACTGCGGGTGAGGTCAGTGAGTGTGATGACCATAGCGGTGGTTCACGCGAATCGTAGTAACAGGCACGTGATGGTATTTTTGGCTTCAAGTGTTCGGCTGTGTCTTGCTCCTGTTGGTGTTGACGTAGCGGTTGGAGATTCTTTATATTGGTTGTTGTGCCGTGCTCATGGCGATTGCTGTGGCATATGGTAGCGCTGAATGGCGTCACAAAAAAAGTGAGGTTCTTTGTCAGGCGGGTCGCTGCTGCGCAAGGGTTAACCTTCGTACTTGCGCAGGAGGGTCTTGCCGCGCTCGTTCATGGCGAGGGCGCGCTTTTCGGCCTCAGCGAGAATATGGGTCTCATCCAGGGTAAGCAGCTTGCGATCGCGCATGAGCCAGCGACCGTCGACCATGGAGTGGACGATATCGCCGCTGTTAGCGGCGTAGAGGACGTTGCCAATGATGGAGAGGCGAGGTTGCAGGTGGGGATGGCGGAAGTCTAGCACGATCAGATCGGCGGCGGCATCCGGTCGGAGGGTGCCGCTGTTCGGGAAACCCATTGCCCTCGCACCGTGGGTCGTCGCGAGGCGGAGGGGCAGATCGCCCGGCAGAGATGTTGCATCGCCGAGGTGCAGTCTCTGCATCAGCGGGGCGAGCTGTGCCTCTTCCAGCATGTCCAGATTGTTGTTGGAGCCAGGCCCATCTGTTCCGAGGGCTACCGGAATGCCTCGCTCCAGCATCGCGGGGACCGGCGTTACTCCCATTGCCAACTTCATGTGGCATTGGGGGCATTGCACCGGCACCACGCCCTGCTCCGCTAGGATATCCATGTCCTTCTCGCTCACGGCGATGCAATGGGCAGCGATGGTTGGCACCTCGAAAACGCCCAAGCTGTGCAGGTGCTCGACAGGGGTCCTGCCATACTTCTCCATCGATACGTTGACCTGCTCCTCTGACTCCGCCAGATGGATATGGACGCCCAGGCCCTCGCGCTGTGCCGCCTCCGCCACCTCCTCCAGAAATTCTGGCGGGCAGAGGTAGGGAGAGTGGGGACCAAGGGTCGTGCGGATGCGCCCATCGGCCGCACCCCGAAGGTGGTTGGCCCATCCCACGCTCTCCTCAAAGGAGAGGGAAACCTCCTGGCCGGTCCCGAAAAGCGCCGTCGCGAGCAGCGCCTTGAGCCCGGATTGCTCCACCACCTCCGCGACACGGTGCATGTGGAAGTAGTGGTCGGCAAAGCCAACTGTTCCGCTCCGGATCATCTCGGCGGCCGCGAGCAGCGCCCCCCAGTAGACATCCTCCTCCGTCAGGCCACTCTCCGCTACCCAGATCTTCTCATTGAACCACCGATCGAGAGGTAGATCATCGCCGATCGAGCGGACAAAGGTCATCGGCGAATGGGTGTGCGCATTCCAGAAACCCGGCATGATCACGTGGTCGGTTAGGTCGAGGGTCTCCTCCGCCATCCACCCACCGGGGATATCCCCAATGTGGGCAATCTGCTTTCCCTCGATCGCCACATCCACGCCACGCAGCACTTCATTCTCGTCATTCAGCGTGATGATATCGGCATGCTTCAGAAGGATCCGAGCCATCTGTTACCTCAGCGGTTACTGGGTTAATCCCCATTCCCGATAGAATTCATCGAGTGAGCGGCCGCTCGTCTCCTCGAACTGCGCGAGCAGCTCTTCGGGTCTCGCAATGTCGAAGCGATTTTCGGCGTAGTATGCCTGTAGGGCCTCGAAGAAGGGCTCATCGCCAATCTCCTCGCGAAGCGCCTGGAAGAAGAGGGTTCCCTTCAGGTATACGATTATACCATATGCACCACCACGGTCCCGGAATGCGGTGAGTGGCTGAGCGATTGGTTCCTCACCCTCTTGTTCCTCGAACTCGGCGACCGATCGCTCATAACCCAGCAGATAGCGTTCCGCGACTTCCTCCCCTTCTGCCTGCTCCAACCAAAAGATGGCGCTCCAGTTGGTGAGCGCCTCGTCCTGCCAGGGTGCTTCTATGATGTCGTTGCCGACCAGATAGTACCACCATTGATGCGCCATCTCGTGCGCGCTTGCGAAGGCGAGAAAGGCGTGGCTATCCGGCTCCTCGTACAACCCCTGATCCAACAGGTAGAGTTGTGGGTATTCCACGCCGCCCGCACCCGCCAGTGGCACCTCTATGATATCGAGTTCTTCAAAGGGGTAAGGGCCAAAGTGCGTATTGAAGATGGGAAGCGATTCGACAGCGGCGCTCAGCGCACGGTCCGCCCCCGCCTCATGGCCGGGTAGGTACCAATTACGGAGCAGGGTACCGTCCACCATCTCCTCCTCAACCTCGTATCCGTCCATCCATACCATCGTCAGATCGCGCGCGGGGCCTGTCACTACCTCGTAGGTAGTGAGCCCATCCTCCGACTGCTGCTCGAGGATTGTCCCGCTCACGGCGAGTTGGAAGCGGTCGGGGGCAGCAAGGGCAGCTTCGATCAGGGCACTCTCGGAGAAAACGGCGTCGCCCTCGCCCTGCACCGGGACATCGTGCCAATCGTTCTCCTCCTCGTTCCATACAGCCAGTAGGGGGAACCAGGATGCAAGCGTCACCGTATTTTCCCCCAGCGCGAAGATGCCGTATTGTCCCTCCTGGTTGAGCGTTATATCGGCCGGTTCACCAGTGAACGCAATCTCCACCACGACCGTGTCGCCAGGTTCGAGCGAGGTGCTGAGAGGCAGTAGCAATCCCGTCTCATCCTCCAATGTGCGTTCCCATTCCACATCCGTGCCAGACAGTGTCACACGATCGACCTCGATATCGCCCCGAAACACGCGTTGTGATTCGGGGTAGAGGCGGAAGAGCAGGTTGGGCCAGGAGTCCTCGGTGTCGTTACGCAGCGTCACCTGAGCCGTGGCCGCGTATGACTCGCCTGTCGCGCTCAAGCTGAAGTTCAGCTCGTAACAGGCATCAAGTCCTAGGGCAGCCAGGTCGGGCTCCAGGCCATCCTGGAAGGGGATCTGTTGAATCTCGGGTCGGCAGGCGGCTAGAATGGGGTCAGCGGGCAGAGAAGGCTCCGGCGTCTCCTGCGGAACGGCCTCTTGTACTGTTGTCGCAGTGGCGACGGTTACGGTTGCCTCCTCCGTGAGTGGCTGCGGTGTGGGGGTTGGAGGCTCGGGGATCGCTCCCGCGCATCCTGCGAGGAGTAACAAGAGAACCAAGTAGTAGATCGATCTGCTCACCCTCTCACTCCTGCTC
>JALZCF010000680.1 GCA_030863245.1 Chloroflexota bacterium | reverse complement strand
TTTCCATTCTCCATTTTCCATTCTCCATTCTCCATTCTCCGGTCGCTGGCTACTGACTTCCGACTACTGACTACTGAATCGAACTGAGTGTACCATTACCCAGAGCCTCAGGGCAATAGCGGCGTTGCGGGGATGACGAATGGTACTAGAGTCCAGAATGGCCTCTCTACTTGCCATAGCTTGGCTCGGACGATACTATTACTCATACGTTATGCCAACCTAGCCGATGAACGTGGAGCTGCCCCATGACCACCGTTGACCTTCCCAACCAGGCCGCCTTTGAAGTGCTAGACACACAGGCAACCCTCCAAGCATTGCAGGATATCGTCGGGGATCGGGTATCGGCCACAGATGCGGATCGCTCCCATCATAGCCGCGATCAATCTTCTCATTCCGCAGGACTCCCCGACTTCGTCGTCTGGCCTAAGAGCACCGCAGAGGCCAGCGCTGTTCTGCGATACGCGAACGAGGTGCGCCTGCCGGTAACGGCTTGGGGAGCGGGCACAAGCTTGGAGGGTAACCCGATCCCAATCCGCGGCGGTCTGGTGCTTAGCTTCCAGCGGATGAATCAGATCCTGGAGATATACCATACCGATTTCCAGGTGCGGGTTCAACCAGGCATCCTCTACAAAGACATGAACGACATCCTGGGACGTGAGGGTCTCTTCTTCGCGCCCGACCCGGGAGCAAATGCCAGTATCGGCGGGATGATCGCCAACAACGCCGCCGGAACCCGCACCGTCAAATATGGCGCAACGCGGGACAATGTGCTCACCCTGGAGGTCGTGCTGGCCGATGGCAGAGTCGTTCGCACGGGATCGCGCTCCGTCAAACAATCCTCCGGCTACGACCTCACCCATCTCTTTGTGGGCTCCGAGGGAACCCTTGGCGTGGTGACAGAGGCCACGTTGAGGTTGGCGCCCCTACCCGAGTACCTGAGCGCGGTGGTCGCTGCCTTCCCTGATGTTCCAACGGCGGCAGCGGTTGTGTATACCGTAATGGCCTCCGGCGTAGAACCGGCAGCCCTGGAGATTCTGGATGCAAGTGCCATGCAGATACTCAACGGTGCCGAAGGATTCGACTTCGTGGACGCACCGCACCTGCTCATGGAATTTCACGGAACGAGCGAAGCAGCACTAGGGGAAGAGTTAGAGCTGGTGGAGGAGATCTGCAGGGATTTCGACTCCCTCGACTACCGTGCTGGAGTCGGGCGGGACGCACGCGATCACCTATGGCGTGCCCGGCACCGCCTGTTCGAAAGCATGCGCCGCACCTTCCCGGGTGATAGCTACCTAATCACTGATGTTGCCGTGCCCATCTCGAACTATCCAAAGCTCGCCGCTACGGCTGCCGAGAGCATCGCCGAGCGAGACGCCAAGGGCTCCATCATTGGCCATGCCGGGGATGGCAACCTGCACACGACCATCTTCTTCTCGCCCGACGACGTGGTAGCACGCCGGAGGGCGGCTGAGGTGAACGACCTCCTCGTCGCGCGGGCCCTAGAACTGGAGGGCACCTCAACGGGAGAGCATGGGATCGGTATCGGTAAGCAGAAGTACATGCTAATGGAGCACGGCGAGATCGCTCTCGACTTGATGCGCCAGCTCAAGGCCACACTCGATCCAAACGGTATCCTCAATCCAGGAAAGATATTGGCATTGTAGCGATTCGGAAAGTAACTTTGACTTTCACCCCTAACTCGTGATATTCTCTTAGGCAACAATCGACTAGAAAAATGTGACAGAGGAGTGGCGATGAAGTGGCAGCGTGGCTGTCTGCAAATTGAGGTTCAGGAAGCTCAGGGATCGAATCCTCTTGAAGATTGGCACGCACGCGTAATCATAGAGGCGCGGGCAGAGGACGGCAAAGAGGGTACGGTGCAGGCCGAGGGAGAACTCGGCGTTCAACTCGTCCACCTGCTACACGCGTGTGTTGTACTGAGCGATGGTGAGGGAGAAGAGTGGTTCGTGCCAAGCTCCGGTCACCCGCTACACCTGCGTCGCCACGGCCGTCATGTAGAGATTGCTCGCTATCCCACCTATGTAAGCTACTCCCCACAATGGTTGACCGATGATGGCTTGTATCTGGTCGACTTCGGCATGCTAGTTGCATCGCTAAGTGCTGCTGTAGAGTGGGTGATGACCGAACTTACGGATGACTACGCCGAAGACGATACCGTCCAGATTCTGCTTCTCCAGTGGGAACGTGCCTGGCAGCGCTTCAGCCGCCTCGCCACCTTCCGGCGCGTCACTTTGATGCCCGTATAGATACCTACAAGAGACCTGCGCGGCATTTCTGGCGGTTCTTTGATAGCGCGCGAGCTACCCTATACGTCGGCCCGTCGGATGGTAGGAAAGCAAGTTCACGCGATGCGAGCCTTATGTAAATTTGCATTCAGCATAGGCTGTGGTATAATACGTAACTCCAAGGGGGTGACTGGTTTCGACAGGGAGGGACGTGTTGTCGCTGCAAGCGGAGACCGCCTGACACTCCTAAAACGGGCACCTAAACATAACTGGCAATAACGAACTTGCCTTGGCTGCGTAACAGCAGTCACAGTCTCTTCCAGGCCAGTCGAGCGCCTGGTTGCTGACTGACACGCAGCTCGACTGCCGTCGTCCTGATGCTACTACGGACGACCTAAGACTTAGGTAGCTAGCGCACCCGCGCTGCGCCCGATTGGGCAACGGTGCGCAAACTTTACAATCGGGCTAAGCTTGTAGATGCGATTGCATCAACTTTCTGGACGCGAGTTCGATTCTCGCCACCTCCACTAGCAACAAAGGCGCATGCTAATATGGCATGCGCCTTTTTGTATTCGTCGCACACTCGCTGCACGGTACCACTCGCCTGGACTCATACCACTGATGCTCCTGCTACCTGGGGCTACATCATAGTAGAATCAATACATCCTGATGGACGCACGATGAGTCCAGCGTCCCTTAACCATCCCTTAACTCACACTTAACCTAGGCTTAATTCCAACCCTGTATTATGGGACAGTGCCGAAGGCGAGTGAATGATGGAGCAAAATTGTGGCTATCTTTGAGCTGTATACGTTGGTTCTCATCATCTGGTTCATCGGATTTGCTGTCACACTGTGGTGGCTGCGATTCTCGATACGAGAAAGTAAGTACTGGAGTGTTATCTTCGCTATCTTCTGGCTACCTTTCCTGGCCGCTGTGTTCATCATGTGGCTGTGGGACAGGTGGCGGTGGCGAAGCTATCCTTAGTAGGTCGAGGGAGAAGAAAATGCAGTTAGCCAACCTTGCTATGTGGTCTGCTCTGTTCCTGTCTCTGGCGATAGGAATGGCGATGCTGCTGGGAGGATACCAAGAACGCTCCATGTTCGGGGTCCACAAGTTTTACTGGGGTATCCTGAAGATGATTCTGGCCTTAACAGTCGTGCTATTGGCAACCATATTGGATGAGCCGCTACTAGCGGTCATGGGGGTAATAGGAGTGCCAATAGGAGCGCTTGTGGCCAAGATAGGGTATCCGCTAGGGGAAAGATAGGTAATTTCGACATAACGAGGCCTCACCACCCGGTTCCTAAAAGGGGGTTGGTTGGTAAGGATTTGAGTCACCCATCGGCCTAGTCTCCGTTCGGGTAACCAACTCTGTGTCATAGTAGATCACGTTGCTGATGCCGCAGATATAAAGAACGCCGGGCGACTGCGTCACCCGGCATTCCCCCTTCGTTGCTAAGCGCAGCAAGATGTGTTAGCGGTGCTTACCCCTTCACCGAGCCAGCCGTGAGCCCGCTGACGATCTGATCCTGCAGGATCAGGTAGATGGCTACGATCGGAACCGCTCCGACAACCGCCCCGGCTGCGAAGACACCCCAGTTCTCGTTAAAGGTACCCGAGATGAATCGGTAGAGGCCCACCATGAAAGTATATTGCTCTGATGTTTGGAGCAACACGCTTGCAAGGATGAAGTCGCCGAATGTGCCGATAAAGGTGAGCACGGCGATGACCGCTAGGATGGGGCGGACCAGCGGGAAGATGATCCGCCAGAAGATCTGCCAATCCGACGCACCATCCACCTTCGCGGACTCATCCAACTCGCTCGGGATCGAGTCGAAGAAGCCTTTCATCAGCCAGACATTGATACCCATCACACCACCAAGGTAGACCAAGATTAGCCCACCGTGCGAATTGATTGAAAGGAACGGGATGTAGTTGCCAAGTTCCTGGAGCAACAGGAATAAGGCTACAATGGTGAGCAGGTTGGGGAAGACCTGAACTAGGACAAGCGTCAGCAGGAGGTTTCGCCGCCCGGTAAAGCGGAAGCGCGAGAAGGCATAGGCGGCGAAAGCCGTGATAATCACCGCTAGCACTGTCGTGATACCAGAAACCTTGATCGAGTTCCACAGCCAGAGTGGAAATGGATTGAACGGGTCGCTCCACAACTGTCGGTAGTTGTCTAGCGAGGCATTTGCTGGAATGATCTGCTGGTTCATCAGCCGGCCAACCGGGTTGAGCGAGGCCGAGATGATCAGCAGAACCGGATACATCGCGAAAGCGATCGCAACAAGGGCCACCAGGTAGCGGAAGCCAAGGCTTATCCACCGCCGCTGCTTGATGGTAAGACCCGTGTCAGCCGGTCGACTAGACATTTTCTGATACCTCCTCCAACATCTTGGTGTAGCGGAATTGGAAGAATGTGATGGTGGCGACCATCAAGAAGATGAAGATCGTGATCGCCGCTGCGAAGCCGTAATCAGCGCCCCGACCGCTACCGAACGCGAGACTGTAGGTGTAGCTGATCAGGATGTCGGTATGCCCCGCTGGCGTGGGCGAACCCGAGATGGGAGGGCCACCTTCGTTGTAGAGAAAGATGACGTTGAAGTTGTTCAGGTTGAAGGCAAACGAGGAGATCAGCAGGGGGCCGAGAGAGACGAGCAACAGCGGCACGGTTATGCTGCGGAACTTTTGCCAGACGTTCGCTCCGTCTACTGAAGCCGCCTCGTAAACATCCGATGGGATAGCCTGAAGCGCCCCACTACTAAGTAGCATCATGTACGGGTATCCGAGCCATAGATTGACGAGCAGGACCCCGACCTTCGCCATCACAGGATCCGCAAACCATTGGGGCGAGACCCCAAAGGTGCTTGCTAGCAAGTCATTGACAGGACCGAAGCGCGGGTTGAGCATCCCTCTCCACATCAACACGCTGATGACGGCGGGGATGGTGTAGGGAATAATCAGAAAGGAGCGAATAATCTTTCGTCCCCGGAGATCCGGATCATTGAATAGGATGGCGAGCAAAAGGCCGAGCGCAAAGGTAGTCGCGACGGAGAGGATGGCGAAGGCGAAGGTCCAGATGAACACGCGGATAAAGGGGCCGCGGAGTGCTGGGCTGGTGAAGACGCGCCGGAAGTTCTCTAGCCCAACAACCGTTCGATAGCCAGGTCGCAGCCGCTCCCCTTCCTCAGAGACGAAATAACCCGACTCTTCTGATGCTTCGTACACCGTGCCCGTCTGCTGATCGATGAGCGCATCCAGTTCCTCGTCGTAAACGTATCGCTGCTCGAAGCGTGCCGCGACGGTCGGTCGCTGCGGGTGAAGCCGCACCGTTTCGGGTGGCTCTCCGAACTCCACTCCGCCGAGCTCACGAATAGCAGCACCTAATTCCCGCCGTTCGAGGCGCATAAAGTTCCCTATGCTCTCGGGAATTCCTTCCTCATCCACCTCTCCAACATCCCCTACAGTCTCGACTGATTGGATAGGTTGGTCGGGACGAGCAAAGAGGGTTTCCCCCTGCTCTGACTGAAGCAGCAGCGCGTATTCGCCGGTTGGCGAGCGGTAAGCTACCCAATCATACAGCACGGCGTCCTCATCCATAAAGGTCACCTGTGATAGCCGGAAAACCGCCTGCTGTTTTGTTAACAGGTGACCTTCGCCATAGTTGGTAAAGGCGACGTAGATGGTAAAGAGGATCGGGTAGATGACCATCAGGATGAGGAGCGCGAGACCAGGTGCCATCCAACGGATTGGATACAAGTCTTCCCACAAAAAGACAGCATTGATCATCACGGTAATTACCGCGATGATCGTAGCAAGTGGCCAGAGGCCATCACGCACCAGCAAGTAGAGGAGCCAGATCGCAAAGGCATCGATGACGGCAAGACCCAGAAGCCGCAGAATGTAGCTTGAGAGGGAACCAGAAAAGGAGGGGACGAGATCGGACCAATCCCGGGTCTCTCCTACACGGGTAGCCATGAATTCACCTCCTGACAACGCTTACCAAGACTAGAACAGCGAACGATTCCTAGACGGGGACTCAAGCCGGGGGCCCGAGGACCCCCAGCTCTTGTACGTCTACTCGTTCAGTGAGCCTCGCCGAGAGTGGGGCAGCTGCCTATGCCCCTTCGATAAGGGTGCGGATCTGTTCAGCGGCATTCTGGAAGGCAACGTTCGGCTCCTCGTTCCCCTGAACGATGAGCTGGATGGCACTCTCCCACGCATCCCAAACAGATGCCATTTCAGGGATGGCTGGCATCGGAACCCCCGCCTCGCCCGCTTCCGCAAAGGAAGCCAGCACCTCACTCTCCTCCAACTGGGTCTCTAACACGGGGATATAGGCAGATGGACGGTTCGTCGCCTCCGCAAGCGCTGCCATCACCTCCTCCGTGGCAATGAATTCGGTCAGGAAAAGCTGCGCCTCCAACGGCGCCTCGCTGAAAGCATTCACCATGAAGCCTTGAACACCCAGGAAGGGCTGTCCTGGCTCCGTCCCTGCTGGAATCGGGCTGATCGCATAAGGGACGCCAGACTCATCAATGCGCTCGAGCGCCCAGGGACCAGTGATGAGGAAGGCCGCTTCCCCCTCTTCAAAGAGTGTGTGGGCGATCTCATAGTCCACACCGGTTCCGATGAAACCTTCTTCCCGCATCGTATCCAGGAACTCAGCTGCCTCGATGGAGCCAGGGTCGTCAATCAGCACCTCGTTCGGGTCGAACTGGCCTTCCTCTGTCTGCCCGAAGACGCCACCACCAAAGGCCGTCTGGATCGGGAAGAAGTGATAGGGGTCACCCTCGCGTTGCGCGAAACATTGCTCGACCTGATCTTGAATCTCTTCACAAATCGCCAGCACCTCCTCCCACGTCTCTGGTGCCTCGGGTACCAGCTCCGTGTTGCGGAAGAAGGCCACGTTTTCCGTTGCGACAGGCATGCCGTAGAGTTCGCCCTCGTACGTGAACGCCTCGATCGCGAGTTCCACGAACTGGTCTTCCTGACCCGCCAGATCGATGGGTGCGAGCAAGCCGTTTTCCACCAACTGGCCGATCCAGTCATGAGCGCCCACGATTATATCAGGCCCCTCGCCAGCCGGGGCGGCAATGACGAAGTCAGCCCGGATGTCTGCGGGTTGCTCTACAGCCACTGGGATACCGAGCTCCTCCTCGAACTGTGGGACCAGCTCCTGCAGGACCGGGGCGCGTGTATCATCCGCCCAGATGAGAATGCCACCCTCGGGGCGTTGGCCGAGTTCCTCTTCTTCCCCTTCGGCGACTTCCTCTACCTCCTCGACGGCGCCCTCTTCCTCTTCGAGAGGCTCTTCTTCTACGGCCTCTTCAACGCCTTCTTCCTCAAGAGCCCCTTCCTCTTCAACAACCTCTTCTTCCTCGAGAGGCGCTTCCTCCTCTACGACCTCCTCTTCCAGAGGCGCTTCCTCTTCAACAACCTCGACACCCGGCTCGGCAACCTCCCCACCGGGCTCTTCCCCGGCGTCGCCACCACACGCAGCCAATACCATGGCCAGAGCGAGTAGCAAGATAACAACAAACGACAGGGTTTTCCGTTTCACGTTTCTCCTCCTTAAGAGAACATGGTGTTTGGGGCCGGTCGGGGGTAAACCTCCATGGCGCGTACCGTTCCCCAGTTAACAATAAAGACGTGGGCACGACACGCCCCGTGCCTAGGCAGCTATGACGGGCAACCGATACTGCTTGCCCTGATTGTCAAGATGGACCGGGGGCAGTTGTGTACACCACGGCGGTCCATGGCAGTGGTTAGACAGAAACAAGCTTCTATCCACTTTATCTCTCACGTCTTTGTGAGACCTGTGAGAGTACGAGCAATTATGCCACATAAACCGTTGGGCGCTACAACAGCAATTCCTGCACCAGCAGATGTGCACGAACAGAAATGCACTTACCGGCCAGAATATGGTGCGAACACTGCGCACGCTTGCGCAATTCGCGCTGTTCAAACGAAGGGTACCAACTATTACGTGTACAGATACCTGAAAGTTAGCAAGAGGAAGAGGGCGGATGCCTACCAGATGATACCCAGGGTAGATGAAAAATCCTGAAATACCCGTGGCCAAACCTTCCTGTCACAGAGCTCTCCACTAATACCTCGGATACGGGGAAGCCCGCTGCTTGTCAATAAGGAAACTTGAAAACGCTCAAGTCTCTCAAGGACGGAGTTGAATTACATAGGAGGTGTACGGTTCGAGCGTCTCGATGGGCATGTAATCGGCTAAAGCAGCTTCGTCACTGCCCTCAAGCGGCGTAACTAGGTCCCCATGCAGCAGTTCCGGCGGCACGCCTTCCTCAACCAGGATCCCCTCATCCAGCTCGAGTTCGTACTCCTCGATAGGCTCACTGGTCAAATTGTGGATGATAAGGAGCGTCTCATTACTGCTCTGACGGATAAAGGAAAAGATATCGCTGGAGCTGGAATCAAGAACGAAGTACTCGCCGATTCGCAGGGCTTCATGGTCGTTGCGAAGGTGGATCAGGCTGCGGTAGTAGTTCAGTAGCGAATCCGGGTCAGCGTTCATCTCCTCGACGTTGTGCTCCTCGTATTCAGCCGGGAGTGGACGCCATGGTTCCCCTTCTGTGAAGCCGCCGTTTGGTCCCGCCGTCCAAGGAAAAGGGAGCCGAATATCCTCGTCCGGCTTGGTCCCGGTCATCGCCACCTCCTCACCGTAGTATAGGAATGGGACCCCGGGACCCGTGAGGAGGATGGCTGCCGCCACCCGCATCTCCCCCATGTTGCCATCCAGTTGGCTGAAGATACGATCGATATCGTGGTTGGTGAGGAAGGGCGCGTATTGGAGCGGCGGATACAGATTCTTGGCGAGGCCGTAGCCAATACGTACCGGTCCTGCGGTGTTGGTGTTTGCTGCCGCAATGATATTGGTCGCAGTGGTAAACTCGAACGCAAGATCCACTTCGTCATCTACGATATAGGGCGCGATCTCATTCGTGGGGTACCACACCTCCCCCACGAGGACGGCATCCGGGTTCAACTCTCTGACGAATGCGTGGTACGCCGCCAGCCATTCGTGCGTTTCCTCCGTATTCTTGACCTGCCGCTCATCTTCGACCAGATGCGCCACCCCATCGAGCCGGAAGCCATCCACACCCATCTCCTCCAGCCAGAAGCGAGTCACGTCGTACATCTGCTCCGTGACTTCCTCGTTGCGATAGTTGAGGTCTGGCATACCCTCCCAGTAGAGCGCATAATAGTAGCGATCCTCGCCGGCTGGATGCCAGATGTTTCCGCCACCCCACGGTGCAAACTGGCGTGGCTGCTCGCCCTCCACGAAGCGATACCAATCCTCGTACTCAGGATCGCCCACGAGTGCCGCCTCGAACCAAGGGTGCTCGGCAGAGGTATGGTTCAGCACCATGTCGATGATGACGCGAATCCCGCGCGCATGCGCCTCTTCCATCAGCTCCCTGAAATCTTCCCTTGTGCCATACTCCTCGTCCACCTCATAGTAATCTACCACGTCATAACCGTGGTAGCTCGGCGACTCGAATATCGGCATGAGCCAGATCCCTGTCACACCAAGGTCATCCCTTGTTAGCGGATCGCCATCGTTGAGGTAGTCCAACTTCTGGATGATGCCCTGTAGGTCCCCCACCCCATCCCCATCCGAGTCGTAAAAGCTGCGTACGAATATTTCGTACCACACCGTGTCGTTCCACCAAGGGAAGCCATCCGTTCCCTGTGGGGGCAGATCGATGGGAGAGACCGGTCCCCCAACCCGCACCAGATCCGGATCCAGCTCGGGTTCCGGCTCCACGTCAAGCTCGCCCTCTAGCTCCACTTCCGCCTCGGCCTCGGGCTCAAGCGCTTCCTCCACTTCGACATCCGCTGGGGGCTCTGGCGCTTCCGGCTCCACCTCCTCCACAGCAGGCACGTCCGCAAACGCTCCCGCCTCGTCATCTTCTTGGGAGGCACATGCTACCGCTAAGAGCAAGAGCCCTACAAGCAACAGAACATGGAATCCTTGGCGCACGCACAGCTTCTCGATCATCACCTTGCCCCTGGCAGATTCCCACTTTTGATCAGCACAATGACTTCCCGGATGCAGTGAAACCGCCCGTTCGCACCCGGCTGTCTGCTCTTAGGCGCGGGGCAAGAAGCGTACCGAAAGTCTCTTCTAATAAAGAGAAAGCGCCCCACATCACTGTGAGGCGCCAGCACCAAATCGAACTATTCTAGCAAGTGACAGCCGAGTTCTCCTCGCCAAACTCGTTGGGAACGTACAGGTCCGCATCGGGGTCATTCTCCCACCGCTCGTCCTCCACAAGGTAGCGGAACTGGTAGGTCTCGCCTGGCTCGAGATTGATCGTGTACTTATGCTTGCCATTCTTGTACTTGGTCATTTCCTCTGGTTGCCAGTCGTTAAAATCACCGGCTATCTCGACCTTCTCCGCATCAGGTAGGTAGTCGATCTCGAAGGTCACCTTGCAGGGACCGCTCTTCAGATACTGCTTGTTCAGCATGACACATCTCCTCACTAGGGAATGAAATTCACTCTGTTACAATCGAAACGGCGTTCCTTAATAGAACACCTCTTGTCACCGTCGCTTTCGCTGTTATCGGTGCTCCGGCATCATTGCCTTCCATTTCATTGTATGGAAAGGTTGCTCCGCTGCAAATTCCTTCGACTAGACTCGACTGAAAGTGGCAATCCACTTGCTGAATTATCTCGCCACTTCACGCTGGCTTGACTGCCCTATCCTGTGTGCTATCCTTTTTCGTTGTCGGTCTAACTTTATGTCACTTTAACGAGTACCAGGTAACGCTGAAGATCGACCTTTTTTGGATTGAGATGGGAGACTGAGAACAAATCGTATGGGTCTATCAGCAGGAATTGTCGGCCTGCCAAATGTCGGCAAGTCGACGATCTTCAATGCGCTAACCGCGGCAGGCGCGGCGAGCGAGAACTATCCTTTTTGTACCATCGAGCCGAATACCGGCATCGTTCCTGTGCCGGACAAACGCCTCGCAATTCTCGAGTCGTACATCGACACCCAACGGGTCGTACCAGCCGCCATCGAGATTGTGGATATCGCGGGGCTCGTGAAGGGCGCCGCACAGGGGGAGGGCTTAGGCAACAAGTTCCTGGGCCACATCCGTGAGGTAGACGCCATCATTCACGTGGTGCGCTGCTTCGAGGATGAGGACGTTGTCCATGTGAGTGGCTCCATTGATCCAGTGCAGGATGCGGAGGTCATTAATCTGGAGCTGATACTCGCCGACCTGGAGAGCGCGGAGCGGCAATTGGAAAAGAACGAACGCGCCGCGATGGCCAAGGATCCCGAGGCGATGCGTCGAGTGGCTGTTCTGGAACCAATCGTGGCAGCCCTACGAGAGGGAAAACCAGCCCTTGCTGCCATGTCGGAGATGGATGCCAACGCACGGCGTCTCACCAAATCGCTAGGCTTTCTCACCAGCAAGCCCGTACTCTACGTGGCAAACGTGGATGAATCGGACCCAACCGGTGAGCAGAACCCTTGCGTGGCTCGTCTTCGAGAGTGGGTAGAGGAGCAGGGTGCAGAAATGATTGTTCTCTCGGGCGCGATCGAGGCAGAGATTGCAGCGCTCGAGAGCGACGAGGAGAAGCAAGCCTTCCTCGAGGATCTTGGCCTGGAGGAATCGGGCCTGGAGCGGTTGACGCGTGCGACCTACAAATTGCTCGGCCTACAATCCTTCTTCACGGTTGGGCCCAAAGAGATTCATGCCTGGACGATTCGAAAGGGCACAAAAGCCCCACGCGCCGCTGGGTCCGTCCACACCGATTTCGAGCGCGGCTTTATCCGTGCCGAGACCTACACACTAGACGACTTAGAGGCCCACAAGAGCGAGGCTGCCATCCGCGCCGCCGGCAGAATGCGCTCGGAGGGCAAAGAGTACGTTGTCCAGGATGGTGATGTGATCCGTTTCCTGTTTAACGTTTGAAGGCGACACAGTGCGTGATAGTGCGTGGTGCGTAGTGCGTGTACTCTTATTGCGGGCTGCTGGGCAAAGGGATGGGTTGAAGGTTTCGCAAGATCCTCATCTGTCCCTTGTTTGTCATCCATGCCCCTTGGCACACTCTCCTACCTGACCTACAGTTCACGCACCACGCATCACGTACTACGCAAAGCATACTCATGAGCCAATCAACCCCCTTGCCCCTCGGCCTCTACATCCACATCCCCTGGTGCCCGACTCGGTGCATCTACTGCGACTTCAACACGTATGTGGATGGGGGGGCGACGTTGAAGGAGCGCTATCATAGAGCGCTTCTGCGCGAGATTCGTGAGGCGGGCGTGGCACTCGAGCGCCCTTCCCTCGATACTATCTTCTTCGGTGGTGGCACGCCGACGACGTTGGAGCCCCGGCAGTTGCTGGAACTCGTCGACATGGTCCGCGAGAGCTTCTCATTACGTCCCGATGCAGAGATAACCACAGAGGCCAACCCAGGTACGCTCAGCCTAGAGTACTTGCGGGAGTTGCGCCAAGGGGGCATTAACCGTCTCTCTCTCGGCGTGCAGAGCTTCAACGATGAGGAGCTCCGCTTTCTGAGCCGCCTCCACGATGCGGCCGCCGCCCGCCATGCCGCGGAGATGGCTCGTCAGGCGGGCTTCGACAACCTCAACCTCGACCTGATCTTCAACCTCCCCTACCAGACAGTCGAACAGTGGCAACGGAACGTACAGGAGGCGCTCAAGCTCCAACCGGAGCACTTCTCCTTCTACTCCCTCATCGTCGAGCCGGGCACCCCGCTCCATCGACAGGTGGCGAAGGGCGAGGTACCGGAACCGGACGACGACGTGGCGGCAGATATGTACGCCTACACGATCGAGGCGTTGGGCGAGGCGGGCTTTACTCAATACGAGATCTCCAACTGGGCACACGGAGGGGGCGAGGCCCCTTGGCAAACACCGGAACTCGCTTCTGCACACAATCTCATCTACTGGCGAAACCAGCCCTATCTCGGCCTTGGCGCGGGCGCGTACGGCACCATCGGCCACACTCGCTGGGCCAACGTCAAGCGCCCGCAGAGCTACATCGATCGGGTGGCCCACGGCGCGGGACTGGGCATGGCGCGTGACGAGAAGACTCTGGAGCACATCGATCGAGACAATGAACTGGCCGAACACATGATGCTTGGCCTCCGCCTCGTCCGAGAGGGCGTCAGTTGTAGCACCTTCCAGGAACGCTTCAATCTCGACCTGGAGACCCACTTCGCGGACGCGATTGAGCAGGGTATCGGGCGGGAGCTTCTCGAGTGGATCGAGCTCTCCGACGACCGGCGGCTCCGCCTCACACACAAGGGACGTTTTCTCGCCAACGAAGCGACCCTTCCGTTCTTGTCGTAAGCGCGCCTCAAGTGTTGGACGCCCGCTATTTGAAGGCCGGAGACTGGGGATTGCGGGGTGTGGAGTGCAGAGTGCGGAATGATTAAAGAGTGAGGATTGATTCCCCTGGACGCTGCACTGAGTCTACAGTTCAGAAAAAACCGGAAAAAACGGATGGTCTGATGCCGTCCGCTTTTGAAACGAGATTATTTGGTTACTGTGAGAATTTATCCGGATCTTTAGGCTCAGAGCCGGGATGAATGTTGCGCTTATAGTAGGTGTAGCCACCAAATACGATGGCGGCCCCGAGGATAAACACGACGAGTCCGATGAAGAAGATGGTGAGATCCATTGTTTTCACTCCTTTGCTTCCTTCAGAGTGCGATAAGCACAATTCATACCGTGTGTCACCTTATTGTGGCAAGGGCAGAACAAGGATACTTGAGCGTCAAAGTCGATCAAGAGGGCACGATCCGATAGATAAAGCCTCGCTTGTCGTCGGAGACCAACAGCGTGCCATCGGCCGCGGCGGTAACGCCGACAGGACGGCCTGGACTCTCATCGTTGGGAAGAAGCCAGCCGGTAGCGAAGTCCTCGACCTCACCTGCTACCCTACCATCCTCCATCGGCACACGCACGGTTTTATAGCCGGTCGGTGGCACACGGTTCCAAGAACCATGAAAGGCGACAAATAGGTCGCCTTTACTCGACAGGGAAGCGATCGGCGTCGTAGAAGGTAAGGCCAAGTGGGCACTATGCGCCTGCATCTCCACTGCAGGTTGCGCCACCCCCTCACACGCGCCCTCGTTGCCATAGTCGGAATCGATGATATCACCCGCATGGCAGTGAGGCCAGCCCGCATCCGCACCTTCTTCCAGAATGTAGATTGTCTCCGGTGGAATATCGTTGCCTAGCATGTCGCGCCCGTTGTTGCTGGCCCAGACCTCTTCAGTCACTGGATTCACCGCCAGCCCTACCGCGTTCCGTAACCCTTTCATCAAGAGATGTTCATCGCTACCGTCTGCCTCATAGACCCACACCGCTGCATAGCGAGGATCGTTTTCCTCGCAGACGTTACAGGTGCTACCACGCGCCACATAGAGTCTGTCGTCCGGGCCGAAGCGTACCGTCGTCGTGTTGTGCCCTGGCCGCTCTGGCAGGTCGGCAATCACCGTGTCCCGGCTCGTCACGTTCACTGCTAACACAACCAAAAACATTAGAACGATTCGTGCTATTACTATTCGCTTCATCGTCTGCCACGTATCACTAGAATCCTACTCAGTGGAACAACCATCAAGGATGATCCAGACAAAAAGCCCGCTACTCATTTAGATGAGTAGCGGGCTTCGTGCTGTTCATTGCCTGCTGTCTGCCGATTGCTAACCCCTACATCCCAAAATTCGACAGGTCAAACGGCAGTTTCGGGGCGTTACGCCCTCGTCCACGGCCGGTAAAGCCGCCCTGCATGAACGCTGGCAGCTGCTTGATCATCTTCTGCATCTGTCGGAACTGGCGCACAAGATGGTTGATCTCCTCCACGGAGCGACCGGAACCGCGCGCGATGCGTCGTTTGCGGCTACCGTTAAGGAGGCGCGGGTTGCGGCGCTCCTGTGACGTCATGGAGTAGATGATCGCCTCGATCACCTTCATCTGCTCGTCCATCATGTCGGGGTCGATCTGCTTCTGGATCTCGTGCATGCCCGGCATCATGCCGAGAATCTTGCTCATCGGACCGAGCCGCTTCATCTGCTGCATCGCCATGAGGAAGTCCTCGAAGTCGAACTTGCCCTCCTCCAGGCGGGCGCTCATCTTCTCGGCCTCCTCCTCGTCGATCGCCTGTTCCGCCTTCTCGATCAGCGTGAGAATGTCGCCCATCCCCAGGATGCGGCCAGCGAGCCGGTCGGGATGGAAGGGCTCCAGCGCCTCCAGCTTCTCACCCACGCCGAGGAACTTGATCGGCACGCCTGTGACCTCGCGGATGGAGATCGCAGCACCACCGCGCGCGTCGCCGTCCACCTTGGTGAAGATAACGCCCGTCACGTCCACCCGCTCGTTGAAGTCGCGCGCCACGTTCACCGCTTCCTGCCCGGTCATCGCATCGGCGACCAGGAGCACCTCGGTCGGCTGGATCCGTGCCTTGACGTGTTCCAGCTCCTGCATCATCTCTTCGTCGATATTGAGACGTCCCGCCGTGTCAACGATCAGAACATTGTAACCGTCGCGCCTCGCCTCCTCCAGCGCACGGGCGGCGATATCGGGCGGATCAGGCTCCACACCCTCGCTGTGCACCTTGATATTCAACTGGTCACCCAGCACCTCGAGCTGCCTCACCGCCGCGGGGCGATAGGTATCGCAGGCGGCCATCATTGGGCGGTAGCCCTGCTTGCGGAGCCAGTTCGCCAGCTTCCCGGCAGTCGTTGTCTTACCAGACCCCTGTAGGCCTATCAGCATGATGATCGTCGGCTTCTCGGATAGATCCAGACGACCCGGCTCGCCGAGCAGATCGATGAGTTCCTCGTTAACGATCTTGACAACCATCTCGGCCGGACGCAGCGTCTTCAGGATCTCCTGCCCGATGGCCCGCTCTTTCACCGTCTTCACAAAGTCGCGTACCACCTTGAAGTTGACATCCGCCTCCAACAGCGCCAACTTCACGTCGCGCATCGCGACATCTACATCCTCTTCCGTCAAGCGCCCCTTCTGACCCAGGCGCTGGAAGGTTCCTTGTAACTTTTCTGTTAAATCTTCAAACATAATCTTCTCCTTGTCGGCACCTTGTGGCAGAGGTGATACCCTTCACCCACCACAGCAACAAGAAAGGCGACTGTTACATCGCCTCGCGCCACAACTCTGCCGTATCCTGCCGTGCAACTCGCACACTTTCGATTATGATAGCACAGTTTTGACGGCAAGGGCTAGTAGTTGGCCATTCTCGCTGGGATCCGCTGCTTCCGCTCTAGCCGCATGGGTAAGGTATGACGGCGGACGCCATCAAATTGGTAGAGCGCGTTGGCGACTGCCCCGGCGGTGGGCACCAGTCCGATCTCTCCCACCCCTTTTGCGCCATAGGGCCCGTACGGATCGGGCACCTCTACGCCGATGACTTCCATGTCTGGCATCTCTTTGGCGCGGAGAATCCCGCATTTTCGCAGCCTCGTGCTCTTTGGGCGCCCATTTTCCAGTTCCAGCTCTTCGCTGATGGCATACCCGAGGCCCATGTGGATCGAGCCTTCAAGCTGCCCCTCGAAGAGCGTGGGGTTGAAGATCTTACCCGCATCGTGCGCCGCCACGACCGTCTCGAGCCGGCCCGCCTCGTCCAGGGTCACCAGTTGAGTGGCGTAGCTATAGGAGTAGTGAGTGTAGACTCTGTCTACCATCGCGGCGGGCTTGGTCGTCCAATCCACCACCCACTTCCCCTCGTAGACCCTACCTGCCAGCTCCGCCAGGGAGTGGTGCTCCAGATCTGCTTTGAGTCCTCTGGCGGCGTCGATGATGGCATTCCCGATCAGCGATGTCGCCCGCGAGGCCGTGGTCATGCCGGTTTCCTGCTCCGATGCAGTGTCCACCCGCACCTCGACGACACTGGGATCGAGGCCGGTCTCGTTGCATAGCACCTGCACCGCTATCGTATGGACACCCTGTCCCATCTCGGTCCAACCGTGGTCCACGACGATCTTGTCCGCCGACTCTACGGTGATGCGGACTTTGGAGGCATCGGGCATGCCGTTGCCGATGCCGGTGTTCTTGATCCCGCAGGCCAACCCCGCATGTTTCGACTTGTAAAAGGCATCCTTCACCGCCAGCAAGGTCTCCCTGACCCCGGCACCTGCTTCGATCACCTGACCTGTTGCCGTCATGTCCCCATCCGTCAGCGCGTTGTCGTAGCGGAACTGCCAGCGATCAAACCCGCCCTTCTCACATAGCTCGTCGATCAGGCTCTCCAGACCAAAGGTGGCCTGGTTCACGCCAAAGCCACGCATCGCGCCACAGGGCAGGTTGTTGGTGTAGACGGCCATGCTAACCACATCGGTCACCGGGAAGTAGTAGGCACCCGTTGCATGCCCTGCCGAACGCTCCAGCACCTTCATCCCGACCGAGGCGTACGCCCCCGTGTCCCCCACGAAACGCGCCTTGCAGAAGGTTAGCTTGCCCGCCTCGTCACACCCAAGCTCATACTCCATCCATATCGGATGGCGCTTGGGATGCATGAGGATGGACTCATCGCGCGTCAACCTTACCTTCACCGGCACGCCGAGCGTATAGGCAAACAGGGCGGTATGACCCTGTACAGAGAGATCTTCCTTGCCCCCGAAGCCACCCCCATTGGGCACCAGC
>JALZCF010000671.1 GCA_030863245.1 Chloroflexota bacterium | reverse complement strand
AGCTTGCCCTTCTCCACCGTGCCGCCGAACAGTGGCTCGCCGAGCAGGTGGGCGATCTGCCCGTTGCCTGGCGGGTCGATGTCGTCGCGGTGGAGGTCGATCGACGCCACCAGCCCTATCGCATCACCATCTACCAGTATTTTGAGGTGTAGTCGTTGCCTCATTTCCAGGTCCCACCAGCCACAACTATACTTTCTAGCCATGTCGCCACTTTTTGATCTGTTCTGGAAACTCTACCACTGGCTGTTGCGGCTGGTGGATCCGACCCATCCGATCTCACTTGCCTTACGTGCAGAGCAAGCACTCGCGCAACAGCGGTGGGGTCTTGCGTTCGACTTAAGCAACGCCGCGCTGAAGAAGCGGGAGGACCTTGGGCCTGCCTACTTCATGCGCGGCGTGGCTCGCCTCCATCTGGACGATTACAGAGGAGCGGTTCATGACCTGAACCGTTTTGTGGCCCTAACGGAGGAACCACCACCAGCCGTCTATTACTGGCGTGGCCGACTCCACGCGCAACAGGCGGAGTGGGCGATGGCGCTGGCCGATTTTGACCGCGTGCTGGACGCGACGCCCGACGATCCCGAGCTTCACTACTGGCGTGCCTATGTCTACTGGCGACGTGAGGAGTGGGAGAAGATGCGCGGGGCGCTGGAGCGGTTGGAGGCGCTGAGTCCCGATAATCCCCTCTCCTGGGAGCTGAGAGCCCATCTACTGTTTCATGATGGGGCCTTCGACGAGGCTGAGGTCCTATACAGCCGAGCGATGGACGTGAGCGGTGACACGCCTGATCTGCGCTATAACCGCTCCCTCACCCGTCGTTACCTGGGCCACTATGAGCCGGCGAAAGAGGATCTGCAGGCGATTCTCGAGATGGAGCCCAATCGGCTCTGGGTGCATCTTGAGCTGAACGATTATGCACTTGAGGCAGGGGAGTATCAGGATGCGCTCCAGCATGCACGAGCTGCGGTCGCGCTGGATCAAGATAGTTTTGAGGCTCGTCTCAGTGAGGCTGCGACCCTTGTGGCGATGGGGGAGAACGAACAGGCGCGCGAGCGACTCCAAGCGATGCGGATGGAATTTGCCGGGCAGCCACTGGTTGAGCAGCTGTACGGGGATCTGCTGGCGAGCGAGGGCGAGGCGGAAGCGGCGATCGAGTGCTACCGCCGCGTCCTGGAGCTAGAGCCAGACAACCACGTCGTCCGCCTGAAACTGGCAGGTGAGTTGATAAGCCTGCAGCGGTACGAAGAAGCGCAGCAGGCGATCGAGCAGGTGCTGGAGATGGAACCGGAGAACGTCGATGCGTATGCGACACGTGCCGATCTGTACCGCTACAACAACGAACCCGATGCCATGCGTGCCGACCTCGACCACCTGCTGACCCTCGACCCGCAAAATGCCTGGGCCCTCGCCTTTCGTGCCGCCCATAGCCAGTGGTTGGGCGATCTAAAGGATGCTCAGGCCAATTACGATGCCGCCCTCGTTGCCGACAGCCACCAGGCCTGGATCTGGGCCTTCCGCGGGCAGTTCCACTTGCGGTCTGGACAGTTGGCTGCGGGGCGTGACGATTTTCAACGCGCGATCACGCTCGACCCCGAGGACCCCTGGATCCGGCGACAGTGGGCCTACTTGCTTTCAGAGAGTGGCCATCACGATAAAGCGGCTGAGGTACTGGATTGCCTGGTAGCGGATTATCCGGATGATGGCTTCGCACGTCTGGCACGGTGCGAGTTGCACCTCCTGATGGAACAATGGGATGCGGCGGAAGCGCAACTGGAGGCGATCGTCGAAGCAGAGCATGAGTTAAGCTGGCTTGCCCATGCCGCGCTTGCCGTCTTCTCAGAGGGCGATGACAAGCGGCGGCACCTTGCCCTGGCGGATGAGCAGCGTCCGGCCCCCGTCTTCTGGGGGATCACGCCGGCGACGGTGCTTGCCCAGCAGGCGCTAGTGGCATGGCAGCGGGAGGATACTGTCGCCGCAGAAACACTGCTTCGCCAGGCCAAAGCGCAGCGGGAGCCGGGAGAGAGAGTGTGGCGTGGCCTGTGCCCGCTCCTCAAGCGCCTCGACGCGCAACCACTCTTGGAGCAACTGGAGAATCAGGATTGCACTGCCGAGCACGATGAGGATTGAGAATGGCAGATGCTCAACCACTCATTGCCATTGTAGGCCCGACGGCAGTCGGCAAGACTGCGACCTCCATTCGCCTTGCCCAGCGCTTCGACGGCGAGATCCTCTCCGCCGACTCGCGGCAGCTCTACCGTGGCATGGACATCGGTACGGCTAAGGCGACGGCGGAGGAGCAGGCCGCGGTACCCCACCACCTCGTCGACGTTTGCGATCCCCGTGACACCCTGACGCTAGCTGAGTTCCAGGAGCGGGTCTATGCGACGATGGCCGATATCACGGATCGTGGCAAGATCCCTTTTCTGGTCGGGGGCACGGGACTCTATGTACGGGCTGTTGTGGAAGGATACGGCATCCCGCGCGTGCCGCCCGACGAGGAGCTGCGCAAGGCGCTTTTCACCGTTGCGGCGACGCAAGGCCCCGAAGTGCTACACACGCGCCTGGAGGAGGTCGATCCCGAAGCAGCTGAATCCATCGACGCCCGCAACGTCCGGCGCGTGGTCCGGGCGCTCGAGGTCTATGAAAAGAGCGGTACCCCCATCTCCGTCCTCCAACGAAAGAATCCCCCCCCTTACCGGATCCTTCAGCTTGGGCTGACTCGCGAGCGGGAACGGCTCTACGAGCGTGTCGACCGGCGCATCGACAAGATGCTGGAAGCCGGCCTGATCGACGAGGTAGAGGATCTTCTGGATGCAGGCATTCCCGCCGACTGCGAGGCGATGTCGGCCCTCGGCTACCGCGAGACCGTCGCCTACCTTCGTGGCGACATTCCCTCACCCGAGGAACTCACCGCCGAAATCGGCCGCAGCACCCGCCGCTTCATCCGCACCCAATACAACTGGTTCCGCCTCTCCGATCCGAAAATCCACTGGTTCGATCTGGACGAAATCGAGTATGAGGAGATAGAGGAGTTTGTGGGGGAGTGGCTGATGGAAGGATGAAGGATGAAGGATGAAAACAGCAAGCTGGTTCGTCTCTTATCCTTCTGAAGTGCAAATGTGACCGCGTTATAGCCAAGGCAGTATCGCGCCAAGTGTAGACCGTAGAAGTGTAGACCAGGGAGGTTCAAGTCTACATTATTAGGTCCCCCGCTCCCCGCACTCGCCCTCTCCCTTTGCGCCATTGCATCCTTGTATCTTTGCGTGAGCCCCTTTATCCTTCATCCTTCCTCCTTCCTCCTTGCCGTTTTCCTCCTTC
>JALZCF010000656.1 GCA_030863245.1 Chloroflexota bacterium | reverse complement strand
GCAGGCAAGGGGTTGACCGTGACGACCGGCGGAACCTCGTCGACGACGTACTCCACGATGAGCCTTGGCTTCAACTCATCGCCCACCGTGGCATCACGGGAGAAGAAGACGCGCTCGCGTGCCAGTTCGGGGGTTTCGTCGCCCTGCAGCAGGAGCCCGTAGTTCGGATGCTCGTCCGTGACCCAGGAGCGCACCATCTCCGTCAGGTCCCACTCGTAGGGTCCCTGGTCGCTACCCACATCTGCCATGACCGGCGCGAGCTTAGCATCCCAGGTCGGCTCGCTGTTCCACGTCACGGCAAATTCACCCCATGCCGAATCAAGCCGCCGCACCCTTGTTTCCATCAATGTATCGCTTGGCGGTTCAGCGTATCTCAGGTAGAGTATCAGGCGCACCCGCTCGACGGTCGCGTTTTCCGGCAGCGCACTCGCCACGTCGAACTGTAATAGGGTGCGCGTTGCCCCGTACTCTTCCGTGCCGATCACATAGCCGATGAACAGCGCATCGGACCCGCCAAAGTTCGTGTCCGGCTGGCCAGATGCGATGTAGGTATCCTGCTCTGCCACGATCTCCACCTCTTCGCGCCCACTCTCCGTGGGCGGCTGCGCCACCGCCACGCCCACTACGCCAAGCATGATCGCTAGCAGAGCTACTAGCCATCCTACCTGCCAAGCTCCTCTACGCATGATTCCCCCTTTAGCAACTGTGTAATCGTTCGAGCCGTCCGGGGTAGCAGCACGATACGTGCCGTGCCGCTGGCCTCTATGGGTTCTCGCATCCATCCTGTCCCTAACCAAGATAGGCCAGTATATTGACAGACAATGATTACCGGTGGGCCGGCCGATAGCCAGAGCGCCATGGCTGGCCCATCGGCAACCGAAGGTGCGATCGTAGGAGGGTGCCAAGAAGAAGCAAGGCGACATCCGCAGCTGGCTGTAAGATGAGTAGTATTTATATTGCTGCCTCCCGGGTTAGGAGACAGAAAAAGCGTCTGCGAGCTCTCTGAAGCGAGCACGACTCGTTTCATTCTTGGAGGGGCACCACCATTGGGCAGTGCCGGAAGGCAAGCGCGTAAGCCGTGGTAGAATTAGGAGAGTATTCCAATTGTATAACAACTTTATTCTAATCGGCCCCTTTTTTTCTCTCCGGTATGTATACTGCTATGCGCTGACAATGAATGGTCTTAATCCCGTTTAAGGGATAGCGACCAAGTGCTACCTAGTGCTACCTATAGAGTTGAAGGGAGAATCTATGGAAGGATTTGTACCAACCGATCATCATGACATCCTTCTCTTGCTCGTTCAAATCGCTGTCCTACTAGGTGCAGCCCGCCTCTTCGGTGAGGCAGCCTTGAGACTGAACCAACCAGCGGTAGTCGGGGAGATCCTGGCCGGGATTGTCCTCGGGCCTTCGTTGCTGAGCACCTTTGTACCCTTTGTCGGCGAGTGGTTAGTGCCGCACACGGCGACACAATGGCACTTGTTAGACGTCGTCAGTTTGATCGGCGCCATCTTCCTCCTACTGATTACGGGACTCGAGACGGATCTCGCTCTCATCAAACATCATGCACGCACAGCGATCGGCGTCTCGGCGGGGGGCATCCTAGTCACCTTCGCGACTGGTTTCTTGCTTGGCCAGCTGCTACCCGCTTTCCTGCTTGCCGACGAGGCAGCACGCCTGGTTTTTGCACTCTTTGTCGCCACCGCGATGTCGATCTCGGCAATTCCCGTCATCGCCAAGGTGTTGATGGACTTGAACCTGATGCGGCGCGACATTGGTCAGATCATCCTCGCAGCCGGAATGAGCGATGACACAACAGGCTGGATCCTGCTATCTATCGTGGCCGGTCTGGCGACTGGTGGCGTCGTCACTACCCTCAGTGTGACGGAGGCAATCGGTAGTGTTCTGGCTTTCCTACTAATTAGTTTTACGGCAGGGCGCTGGCTGGTCAAGCGGGTGCTGGACTTCGTGCAGGACGAAATTATCAGTGCCGAGCGCCTACTCACGCTGGTCGTCGTGCTCACCTTCATCTGGGGCGCGATCACGCAGGCCCTCGGACTTGAGGCAGTGCTCGGGGCGTTTGTGATGGGGATTCTCTTCGGTCAGATGCCACGGCTCCCGCAAGCGATCCATCACCGTTTAGAAAGTGTGGCATTGGGTATCTTCGCCCCCATTTTCTTTGCGGTGGCAGGGCTCAAGGTGAACCTTCTAAGCATCTTCGGCAGCGCCCAACTGATCGGCATCGCCTTGTTGGTCATCGCAGTTGCCTCTATCGGGAAGGTTGTGGGCACCTATCTTGGGGCACGCCTCATCGGAGGACGCGATCATTGGACCGCGCTGAGCTTCGGAGCCGGTTTGAATGCGCGGGGCGCGATGGAGATAATCGTGGCCTCGATTGGCCTTTCCCTGGGTATCCTGACGCAGGATATGTATTCGATTATTGTGCTGATGGCCATGGCTACCTCACTCATGGCACCCACTGCCCTTCGCTGGGTGTTACAACGAGTAGAGCCGGAAGAACAAGAACTTGAGCGGCTGCGTAGAGAAGAGCTGGCCGTCGGTAGTCTGATCGCCAATGTACATCGCGTGCTGCTACCCGTACGCGGCCCTCGTAATGTGGTTGAGGCCGCGCACCTTGTCGAGCAGCTAGCGACCACACAAGCGCTATCGGTCACCCTGCTGCATGTGGCCAAACAGGGAGAGCAGAAGCACGGAAGAAAGTTGTTGGATGAGATCGACGACCTGTTTCCTTCGGTGGAGTTGGTCAAGAAGGTAGTCGCTCACGACGAACCGGCGGAGGCGATCTTAGCGGAGGCGAAGAAGGATTATGACCTGCTACTGCTGGGTGCACCGGCCCGCGAGGGGAATTCCCAGGTGCTATTCGCGCCCATTGTAGATTACCTGATGCGGCTCGCACCCTGTCCGACCATCGTGGTGAAGGGCGCTCCATCCAAAGCCGAGTGGCCACCCAAGCAGATCCTGGTTCCCACGGATGGTTCGGCTGCCGCCCGGCGTGCGGCCGAAGTGGGATTTGCCTTGGCGTCAGCCGATGGAAGCGAGGTCACGATTTTGAATGTGGTCCGGCAGGTGGAAAGCGCGTACGTCTTAGACGCGGAAGGTAGAATGCTGGAACGCCAGATGGAAGTCGCGGGGCAGGTGGTCCATCAATTGCGTGAGCTGGCAGAGGCGCGAGGGGTCGAATCAGAGGGCGAAGTGCGGACCGGGCGTAACGCCGAAAGTGTGATTCTAGAGGTCGCTGAGGAGGAGAGGATGGACCTGATTGTTCTTGGCACCGACCTTAAGCCCGGCACCGATCGCCTGTTCCTCGGTCCGCGCGTTGAGACGATCCTGGCGCAGGCTCCCTGCATGGTCGTGGTAGTAAATGCGGCCTGAGCTAGCTCCTATAAGGGAAGTCTTTTTCCCGCTGTGGGGAGCTTGAGCGAGATGCCGGGAACGAGCGCCTGGCCTGCCTGGCCTATAAGTTGTGGGAACAGCACTTATCGTGTGGTTCTGGCCCTTTGCCTGAGGGACTGCTGTCAATCGCCACGTGAGGAATAGCTCTTACTCTCAGCGCCAAAGTCGTACGGCGCCTCGTCACTCCCCACATCTGCCATGACCTGCAGGAACACCGTGGGCCCTGGCATCCATCTTGCGGCGAACGAAAGTGGGTAAGTCTATGGACAAATAAAACAATGGTTACGGTATCGCGACTTCGTGCAGGGAGCAATACTGTACCCGAAGGAGATAATAAATATGGTCTACAGGTTCAAGCCCCTGTTGTTTCTGCTGCTGGGCATCCTGCTAGCAGCGCTTGCTATGGTACCCGCCGCAGCCCCCGCTCAAGCCCAGGACGCGCGCCACTTCGCGCAGACCGGTTACACCGTCGACAACGATGCCATCTGGGACTACTTCCAGTCACGGGGCAGCGTGGACACCTTTGGCTACCCGGCCAGCCGCACCTTCCTGTTCCAGGGCTTTTCGGTTCAGGTCTTCCAGCGCCACGTGCTGCAGGCCTTCGATGGGCAAGCTAGACCCCTCAACCTGCTCGATCCGGGCCTGCTGCCGATTACCTACCATGGGGGTCTGACCTTCCCCGCCTACGACCCGGCCGTGGCCGAGGCGGCACCGGCACCCGAGACGGCCAACTACAGCCAGGCGGTGCAGCAATTCCTGGCGGCGAACGTGCCCAACATGTGGGAGGGCGCGCCGGTTGACTTCCTGAACTACTTCTACAGCGCGGCGCCCACTGCTGCGCCCGGCGACGCTGCCCTAGTGGCCCTCGAGGTATGGGGCTTCCCGACGAGCCGTCCCATGCGCGACCCCAACAACTCGAACTTCATCTACCAGCGCTTCCAGCGCGGCATCATGCATCATGATGCCACCCAAGGGGTGACACGCGGCATCTTGCTGGGCGATGCCTTCAAGCAGGTGCTTATGGACCAGAATCTCTCCTCCGCGTTACGCGCACAGATGGCTGACTCGCCGCTGCTCGGTCTCTACGCGCCGGGCCAGCCTATCTGGATGGCCCGTACCGCGCCCGACCTGCAGCCGCCCATCACGCGCGAGAATACTGACCTGACGCAGGCCTTCCAGCCCGTGACCAGCCCTCCGACTGCCACGAGTGCGCAGGTCTACCTCGTCGAGGAGGACACGCAGGGTGCCAATTGTAGCGTCAACTATGTACCGGTCCCGGTGCAGTTCGAGGCGACGACTACGCCGCTGACCTCC
>JALZCF010000649.1 GCA_030863245.1 Chloroflexota bacterium | reverse complement strand
CCCGAGGAACGGGAGGTTTTCTTATGTCATTTGGAGGCGTGATGGACACACCAGACCGGCAGCAATTTGAAGTATTGGCTGAAAGAGGCAATCTCATCCCTATCTATCGCGAGCTGGCAGCGGACCTCGAGACCCCGGTCTCGGTCTTTTTGAAGCTACGAGGGGAGGGGGCGGCCTTTCTCTTGGAGTCAGTGGAGAAGGGGGAGCAGCAGGGGCGATATTCTATCCTGGGCTTCGATCCTGAGCGGCAGATTATCGCACGCGGCCGTGCCGTCGAGGTGCGCGACAACGGGCGTTCCTACAGACGCGCGCTGGAAGCGCGTGAGGATGCCTTGACCGTGGTCGAGGCGGAGCTGGCGCGCTTTACCCCGGTGGAGGTGCCGGGCATACCGCGCTTCCATGGGGGTGCGGTTGGCTACATCGGCTACGACCTCGTCGCCGCGTTCGAGCCGGTACTGGCCTTCAAGCGGGACGAGCAGGCGCTGCTGCCTGACCTGCACCTGCTGCTGACCGATACCATCCTTATCTTCGACCATGTGAAGCACCGGCTCCTCGTGATCGCTAATGCACACGTGGAGGAGGGAGAATCCGTGGAGGCGGCCTATGAGGCGGCGACGTCGAAGATCGACTCGATTGCCGAGCGGCTACAGCGCCCCTTGCCCCCGCTGCCCCCTTCCCCGGACACGCCGGGTGGCGACTTTGTGCCGAGCGTGAGCCGAAAGCGCTTCGAGGAAAACGTGCGCGCGGCGAAGGAGTACATCGCGGCGGGCGACATCTTTCAGGTAGTGCTCTCGCAGCGGCTCGCGCGGCGGAGCGGGGCGGAGCCCTTCGCGATCTACCGCACGCTTCGCCGCGTCAACCCTTCGCCCTACATGTTCTTCTTCGATCTTTCATCTACGGATGGGGGCGAGCGGCTGGTACTCATCGGTGCATCGCCCGAGATGCTGGTCCGGCTGGAAGGGGGCACGGCAACCGTGCGCCCTATTGCAGGCACCCGGCCACGTGGCGCCACCCGCCAGGAGGATGAACGATTGGAGACGGAGCTCCACGGCGACCCCAAGGAGCGTGCCGAGCACGTGATGCTGGTCGATCTGGGACGCAACGACCTCGGCCGCGTCTGCGAGTACGGCACTGTCCAGGTCGCCGATTTCATCATCACCGAGCGTTACTCCCACGTGATGCACCTCGTCAGCGAGGTAAACGGGCAACTGCGCGCGGACAGGAGCCCCTACGACCTGCTCCGCGCGACCTTCCCGGCCGGCACGGTTTCCGGCGCGCCCAAGATCCGTGCGATGCAGATCATCGAGGAACTCGAAGGGCTGCCACGCGGCCCGTACGCGGGCGCCGTCGGTTATTTCGGCTACAACGGCAACATCGATACCTGCATCACCATCCGCACCATCTGGATGCGTGACGACATCGCCCATATCCAGGCTGGCGCGGGTATCGTCGCCGACAGCGACCCCACCACCGAGTGGCACGAAACCCTGCACAAAGCACGCGCCCTCGGCGTTGCCATCGATATGGCAGAACGCGGCATTTAATACCAGTTGTGGTACCAAGCCTCACGAACAAGCGGAGTAGGTTCGTAGTAGGCATTTAGTGTGAGAACCAACGGCCCTCAACACTAAAGTGTCTACTACGAACCACTTAAGGAGACACAGATATGGCGGTCCTACTAATCGACAACTACGATTCCTTCACGTACAACCTCGCGCACACCTTCGGCACGGTGGGGGTGGAGGTGGTAGTGCAGCGGAATGACGAGATCACGGTGGCGGAGGTGCAGGCGATGGACCCGAGCCACATTGTCATCTCCCCTGGACCGGGGACTCCGGATGATGGGGGCATCTCGCTGGAGGTGATTCGTACGTTCGCGGGCGAGAAACCTATCCTCGGCGTCTGTCTAGGGCACCAGTGCATCGGCGCAGCCCTCGGCGGCACTGTCACACGTGCCCCTCGGCTGATGCATGGTAAGACCTCACCGGTACACCATGACCAGCGCGGCATCTTCAGGGACATCCCGAGTCCTTTCAACGCCACCCGCTACCATAGCCTCATCGTCCAGGAACCGCTCCCCGAAGCGCTCGAGATGACGGCCTTCACGGTTGAAGGGGAGGTCATGGCAATCCGACACAGACACTACCCTATCTTTGGCGTGCAATTTCACCCGGAGAGCATCCTGACGGAGTACGGGCAGGAGATTGTGCGGAACTTCCTTACCCTCTCACGTTCCGGAAGATCACCAACTCCTCAATCCCCTGCCGCTGTGGAACAGAATCGTGAGGAACCTCGAGATGGATCACCTTGAACCCGCGCTCTCGGAAGAGCTGGATAACCTCGTGGGGCGAGACCGCGAAGGGGGGCCCGCCTTCCCCCTCACAAGTGGGAAACAAGAGGGCAACAAACATCCCGCCGGGCTTGAGCAGGTGTGCGACGACGTCGGCATATGCTGCTCGTCGCTGAGGATCGATCGCGCAGAAACAAGTGTACTCTAGAACATAGTCAAACTCGTTGCCGAAGTGCTCCGGAAGGTCGAAGATATCTGCCTGCATGATCGTCAGCGGCGCCTCCGGCTCCGCCATATCCTGCATTGCCCGCACGGCATCCTCGGCAAAATCCACCGCCGTCACGTCAAAACCATGCCGGGCGAACATCCGTGCATCATGACCACGTCCGGCACCGAGCACGATCATTCGGCCGGGCGGGAGGCGACCACTCTGGAGTATCCGCCGAAACACCGGCGTCGGCTCGCCGAGGTCCCACCCTGCTCGGCCGTCTCGGTAGATCGCTTGCCAGAATTCCGGCGAATTGACGTCGCTCATCCTGTGCCAGACCGCGCTACTCGGCCAGCCGGCGATGGGTGACACGCATGCATCGATCCATCACCACCTCCAAGCCCGCGGCGCGCGCAATTTCCTCCGCCTGCTCGCTGGAGATTCCTTCTTGCATCCACACCACCTTCGCTCCAACCCGGACCGCCTCCTCGACAATCGACGGAACCTCCTCACTTGGTCGAAAGATGAGAACTACGTCAATCGGGTCCGGTATCGCTGCCAGATCTGGATATGCCTGCTCGCCCAGCACCATCTTCTGATTAGGATTGACCGGGAAGATATGGTAGCCGTGCGCCTGCAGGTAAGCGGGGACGGAGTGCGCCGGGAGATCTTCCCGATCCGAGATGCCGACCACGGCGATGTTCTGGCTCTCCTGAAGGACGCGATACAGCTTTTCCTCGTGGCTTCTGGGGACGACCACCACGGGCGTGTCACCCCCCCCTGTCGCAGCAAAGTTGATTGGCAACCAGATCTGGAAGCAAGTCAGGCCGGGCTCGGAGAAGAGTTTGATATCCCCGTGATGCTCGTTGACAATGATGCGGTAGCTAATATTCAGGCCCAATCCACTCCCTTCCCCAGGAGGCTTCGTCGTGAAGAATGGATCGTATATCTTGGATTGAATTTCCTTTGGGATACCTGGGCCGTTATCCTGGATCTCAACCACCACCCATTCGCCCTCGCAACGCGTACGGATGGTGATCTGACCCTGTCCATCAAGCGCGTACGCGGCATTGTCGATGAGGTTGGTCCATACCTGGTTCAACTCACTGCCGTACGCTTGGATTTGTGGCAGGTCTGGTGCGTACTCCCGGCGTACACTGATGCCACCTTTCAGTTTGTTGCGCAGGATGAGCAGTGTCTCGTCCAGCCCGGTGTGCACGTCAACGGTTTGTATGGGAGCCTGGTCCAGGTAGGAGTAGTGCTTCAGCGCCTTGACAATCTCCGAGATCCGTCCCGCACCCTCCCCCAACTCGGTGAGCAGGGAATAAACAGTATACCTTGCGCCCAGCCAGCCAATAACCCCCGCGAGTTGCTCGGCTGCGAATTCCCCCTCCACAAGAGAAGCGAGTTGGGCCCTATCGTAGTCCAGGTCGACCAACGTCGGCGCGAGCTCCCAAGCATCGTCCACGCCATGCTCCTCCAGCCACAGTTCTAGTTCCTGCTCTCGGTCGCTTCGGAGTAGAGCGTCCAACTCCGGTGGGTGGGCCGCCAGTTCCTGGGCGCGTTTTCTCATCCCCTCGAGCAACGCTCGTTGCGCCGATGTTAGGTTCAGCTGGACCATCCTGGCCTGCGCCTGCTCCAACTGCGCCATGGCGTCCTTAAGTTGTTCGGCAGCGCGCTTGACTGCCGCGGCGGGGTTGTTCAGTTCGTGCGCCACCCCGGCCGTCAAGGTGCCGAGCTGGGCCATCTTTTCGCTCTGGCGTAGCATGGCATCCGTCGAGCGCTGGCGTGCGAGAATGGTATGCAGCAGAGCGCGCGCAGCCGAGGGGCTTGTATTCAAGAGACGCTCCAGTTGCTCCTTGGTAATCGCAAGGAGCATGGTCTCCGTTCGCGCGCGCACGCTTGCCATGCGGGGTGCCTCCCGTAACAGCGCCATCTCGCCAATCACATCGCCCCTACCCCGCACGGTGAGTAACACCTCGCGTCCGCTAGATGATTTCACGATCTCGACCTGGCCCTCCTGGATGATATACGCCCGCTCGCCCGGACTACCCTCTGCAAACAGAAGCTCGCCCGGCATCAGCCGCACCTCTTCGACCCCCTGGTACAGCCGCTCCAGGTCAGTGGCAGGCAAATCGGCAAAGAGAGGTACTCTTTTGATGAAATCGTGCATTACACCTCAGACCTCCTTCAGGTACTGATGCACCAGGCTGACCGCGATCGCACCCTCTCCCACGGCCGAGGCCACCCGTCGGACTGCACCCTGTCGCACGTCACCCGCTGCGAAGATTCCCGGCACGCTGGTCTCGAGCAGGAAGGGATCGCGCTGCAGGGGCCAGCTCTTCGGTGGTTTGTCGTCCCGAATCAAGTCGCGCCCGGTCAGGATGAAGCCGGCCGGATTGCGCTCCACCACACCCGCTACGAGCGATGTGTGGGGCACCGCCCCGATAAAGATAAAAAGCCCGGCGGCCGGCACTGTCTCGCTCTTGCTCGTCTGATTGTTGCAGAGAGTAATCGCCTCCAGCCGGTTCTCCCCATGGACTTCAGCTACCTCAGTGTGGACAAGCACCTCAATATTCTCGGTCTCGGCTATCTGGTCGATGAGGTACTGTGACATGCTACTCTTCAACGAGTCACCGCGCACCAGCATCGTGACCTTGCTGGCGTAGCGCGCGAAAAACATAGCCCCCTGCCCTGCCGAGTTCGCGCCTCCAACGATAAAGACGTGCTCGTCCCGATAGAACGCGGCTTCCGTCATTGCAGCGCCATAGTAGACGCCCGCTCCAGTCAACCTTTCAACCCCGGGCGCCTCGAGCGTCCGCACCGAGACACCGGTAGCGACGAGAAGTGCGTGGCAGCTAAGTTCTATCCCATCCCGAAGCATGACATACTTATACGGTTCCTCGACCCGTACCCCCTCGACCTCCCGTGCGAGAAGAATCTCAGCCCCAAATCGTCTCGCCTGCGCGGTTGCGCGCCGCGCAAGGTCAGCCCCGCTCAAACCCTTCGGGAACCCCAGGTAATTCTCGATGCGTGAGCTGGTCCCAGCCTGTCCCCCCGTAGCCGCCATCTCGATCATGGCCGTGCGCAGGCCCTCCGACGCGCCATAGACGGCCGCCCCAAGGCCAGAAGGACCACCTCCAACAATGATCAGGTCGTAAAAGGGCTGTGAGGCCTCCGTCTGCAGGCCAATCTTTTCAGCCAGCTCACGGAGAGTGGGATCAATTAGGGGGTCGCCATCGGGGAAAAAGACAACGGGCAGCCGGTGCTGGCCCTGGTTAACCGCCTCCACGAGTTCCAGCGCCTCAGCGTCCTTCTCGATATCGAGCCACTGATAGGGTATCTGGTTCCTGGCAAGAAAATCTTTCACCTCATGACTACTCGCCGACCAGAGCGTGCCCGCGACACGAATGCCCTCGTAGGGTAACTCTACAGTCGCCAGCCAGTCACTAAGCAGATCATCCAGTACCGGGTAGAGATTCTGCTCGGGTGGATCCCATGGCTTCATCAGGTAGTGATCCAACCCCACGACATTGATGCTGGCAATGGCGGCGTCGGTATCCGCATAGGCGGTCAGCAGCACCTTGCGTGCATCGGGGTACAATTTCCGTGCTTCGACTAGAAACTCCGTACCAGTCATGTGAGGCATGCGCTGGTCGACCAGGAAGAGCGCCAGCGGGTCATTACGCTGCTTGAACTGGCGAACGGCGGAGAGCGCCTCCTCACCCGATCCCGCCTTCACGATTCGGTACTCGCCACGATAATACTTGCGCAAGTCACGGTTTACGGCATTTAGCACCTGCGGCTCGTCGTCAACCGTGAGAATGATAGGTTTGGCCACCGGATTCCCTCTCCTCTCTAGCTGCACCTCAATACAGGTCCACGCGCCGATCCTCAAAGACCGGGATTTTCGACCGGATCTCATCCACCTTTGTCAGGTCGACCAGCGCTGTGAGTAGGGCTGGCACCTCGTCTGCCTCCGCGATCGTCTCCCCCCAGGGATCGATAATGGTGGAGTGTCCGAAAAAGCGAGTGCCATTTGGGTCTTATCCCACCCGGTTACAGGCGGCGACGAAGCATTGGTTCTCGATGGCGCGGGCGCGCAGCAGGGTGCGCCAGTGCTCGAGGCGGGGATGGGGCCACTCCGCGGGCAGGAGGATCAGGCGGACGCCCGCCAGCGCGTAGCCACGGAACAGCTCGGGGAAGCGCAGGTCGTAGCAGATGGAGAGCCCTGCTGTCCCCCAGGGCAGCTTGGCCAGCGTGGCTCTCGTCCCCGCGCCGAGCCACTGATCCTCGTCCATTAGACGGAAAAGATGCAATTTAGCGTAGTGGTACGCCAAGGTCCCGTCTGGCGCGTACAAGGCAAACACGTTCCGTGGGCGACCCTCCGGTTCTGCCTCGTACCCCAGCAGGGAGCCCCCCACCCACATTCCATGCTCGCGCGCCATCCTTCCCATCTCCGCAAAAAGCCCCTCGTCCAACCGCGTTGCATGGAATGTGGCACGCTCTAGGTCGTAGCCGCTGCCCCATAGTTCCGGTAGCAGTAACAGCTCACTGTCACGCTTGGCCGCCTCCGCCGCCATCCGCCGCGCCTCCACCAGGTTGCGCTCCGGCTTCCCGACGACGACATCCATCTGCGCAAGTGAGATGGCAAGTTCGCTCATGATGCTATTCCTCGTCGTCCGGTAGGTAATCGTGGACGTGATGCTGCACGGCAAAAGCCGCCGCCTCCGCACGGTTGCCAACATCGAGCTTGTGCATGATATTGGACACGTAGTTGCGCACAGTGCCGTTGGAGAGGTAGAGCTCGCGGGCGATCTCCTTGTTCGTCTGTCCCTCGGCCACTAGTGCCAGCACACGCAGCTCCTGCTCGGTCAGGTCGGCGAAGACTGTGCCTTCAGCCTGCCGCTCCGCGTCGCGCACCCGGTTGAAGACCCGCTTGGTAACCTTCGGATCCAACAACGCCTCCCCCCGTCCGACCGCCTCTAGGGCGCGGATCAGATCCTCCGAGCCGATCTGCTTGAGCACGTACCCGCTAGCGCCCGCCCGGATCGCATCGAATAGTAGCTCGTCCTCCGCATAGGAAGTCAGGATAATCACCTCCGTGTTGGGGAGCGTCGCAACAATCTCCTGTGTCGCTTCAATACCACTGCGCCCGGGCATCCGGATATCCATTACCACTACGTCGGGCTGATACTGCTGCGCGCGCAATATGGCCTCGTCCGCGTTGCTCGCCTCCGCCACCACCTCGAATTGAGGGTAGCGAGTGAGAAGCGCCTTCAATCCCAGGCGTACCACCTCATGGTCATCGACCAGTATTATTCGTAAATGGTCCACAATCGATATTCCTCTGCATGTTGCATGTTGCATGTTGCATGTTGCGTGTTGATAGCGGTAGTCAGTTTACGTTTTATGAGTTTGGTTCTATGGGCTCGGCTTAGTAGTTGGTAACTGGTATGTCGCCCCTGGCGTTTGCTCATAACGGCGATACTTTCTGGCTTTCTTTTTCGAATTCTCGCGCGGTCGTGGCTTCGTAGGGAACGGTTACCTCCACCGTCAATCCCTCGCCGGGCCGGCTGATCCAACGGATCGTCCCCCCGAGCAGGGCGGTACGAGCACGTAGGTTGGGAACGCCCTGGCCGCCAGGGCGGAAAGCGCCACCCGGTGGTAGGCCTCGCCCGTTATCACTGACGGTCAACAGGAGTGCATCCGGCTCGCCGCCCAGGGCAACCACGATCTCGTCTCCCCCAGAATGCTTCAAGGCGTTGACGATCGCCTCGCGCGCGATCTGCAGCAGGTGGTTACGCATCTCCGTTGGGTAGCGTGGCACATTGCCCTCGATCCGGTACTCGATCTCGGCGGTGCCTTGGTTCCGCATCTCGTTAACCAGTACGCCCAACGCCTCCGCAAGTTGCCCCTCACTATCACTTAATTCAAAGATGTAGCGACGCACATCCTGGATGGTATTGTTGAGCATATCGATGGCCGAGCGAAGCATCGTTTCGGCCGTGTCAGGGTCGTCGCGCATGAAGGTCAGGCCATTGTCCAGCAGCAATCCCGCTCCATAGATCGCTTGAATCGTGCCGTCATGCAGATCACGCCCGATACGCTGGCGATCGGTGGCCAGTGCGCGGAGCCGCGCCATCTCCTCCATCGCTCGCTGTAGCTCAAGCCGGAAGATAGTGAGCGCCTGGATCATCGCCCACGCCAACATGCCGATCGCGAGCAGGCGGGGGATAGCCACCGGAACACCCCAGAAGGAGGGCTGGGTAATACGCACCTCTGCCACGCTGAGGGGAACTATGAGCCCCCCGAGGAGCGCGTAGGCGCCCAGAGAGAAGCCAGCCATGCGGAGCCAAGTGACGATGTGCTCCGGCAGATTCATCGCCTCGACCTGGGCTGCCGTGTTACGCATGCCCCAGGCGGCAAGCATTGCGCCCGTAAAGAGGAAGAGAGGGCGCGCGGTCTGCTCAAAGCGTAGCCGAAGGAGGGTGGAGGGCACATCGTTGAAGTAGCCCGCCACAAGAACAAGAGTGCCAATGGCCGCCAGCAACCAGGGCAGACGAGGGGTCCAAGGTGTGCTCCAGTTGAGTTTCAGACCAAAATGGAGCAGGAAGGTAAAACTCACCAGCATGAGGAGCAACTGCAGCAGCCGGAGGAGGGCCAGATTGCCGGCGGGTAGAAGCCCCTGCTGCTGAGGGATGAAGATATCTGCCCAGATCGCGAAGGCATGGGTCAGGCCGAAAGCCGCCAGCAGCGGTACCGAGCGCGCCAATTCTAGGCGACTCTCACTGCGCCACTGGAGCGCCACCGCCAGTCCAAGCACGAAGAAGACCTGTCCATAAATCGCAACCAGCACCACTGCGTTGGTCGCGAACAGGCGTGTCAGAAACTCTTCCATCGCTCTACAGTGCCGCCTCGATCTCCTTCAGATGCATCTTCTCATGGAGAGCGATGATGCGGAACACCTTGCCGACGGTCGTTTCACCCAGCGCGGGATGGCGCAGGGGCATCTCAAGCTGTTCTTGGTCCAGCCGCTGGAAGAGCGTCTCCGTCCTCTCACGCTGCGCCACCAGCGCCCCAAGCAGCTCATTCCGCTCCAGCCTGCCTCGCTCTGCCAACCGTTCGTTGTTGTGTCCATCCAGATCGATCGAAGGGGGTAGCCGATCCGTATCGCCTCGCACCGCGAGCGCGATCACCCTGCAATGATCCTCTTCCGCGTTCAGCAGATGCGTCAGCGTATCCCTCACCGTCCACCGCTCATCCACCGGACGCTCCAGCTCCCCCTCCGACAGATCACGAACGACGGCCAGCAACTGTTCTCGCTGCTGCGCCAATTTCTCCAAAGTCCGTTGTGCCACCTCGCACTCCTGTGTATAGCTG
>JALZCF010000647.1 GCA_030863245.1 Chloroflexota bacterium | reverse complement strand
TGCAGGCCATCGAGTACTGGTGCTGGATGGCGCAGCGCGCCTTGGTGGTGCTAAAGGAACGGGAGCAGGGGAGGACGGACGAGTACTCGTACCGACGCATGAAAGAGTTGCGAGAAGCAGCCACCCACCACCACAAGTGGATCCAGGCGAGTATGTTGTTGCCGCTGGCGGAGTATGTTATCGGGGAAGTTGAGGGCGTGAGGGGGAAGTAGGTGGTAGATGGTGGATGGTAGATGGGGAACGGCTCGGGGAGCGGGGAGCGAAAGGATGAAGGATGAAGGATGAAGGATGAAAGGGTACGGCTTTACCCTTGCCGTTATTCATCCTTCCGCCTTCTGCCTTCTGTGTGGCGATTGTATCGGTAAGTTGTGGAATAGGGGATGGTTGTGCAGCAGCTTTCTGAGGACCTTTACTGTTTTGAGGATACCTGCCGAGTGTATGTGATCCGCAGTGGGAGTGAGGCGGTGCTGGTGGATTTCGGGAGTGGGGATGTTTTGGAGCATCTGGATGGCATCGGGGTGGAGCGTGTGACGGATGTGCTGATGACGCACCATCATCGGGACCAGGGGCAGGGGTTGGCGCGTGCGGTCGCGGCAGGGGCACGGATCTGGGTGCCGCACATGGAGCAGGATCTGTTTCATAGTGTGGACGAGCATTGGCAGGCACGCGAGATCATGAATAACTACAACATGCGCCAGGACCGCTTCTCGCTTCTCGAGTCTGTCCCGGTTGCCGGGACGTTACGCGACTACGGGCGCTACCGCTTCGGTAACCACGAATTCGTCGTGCTCCCGACGACGGGCCATACTGCCGGCTCTATCACACTGCTGGCGGAGATGGATGGGCGCAGCGTGGCCTTTACGGGGGATCTGATTGCTGCGCCAGGTAAGGTCTGGTCGCTCGCGGCGACGCAGTGGACATACAACAAGGCGGAGGGGGTGGCTGCGACGATTGCTTCCCTGCTCGACCTGAAGGAGCGCGCGCCCGACCTCCTGCTGCCGTCCCACGGAGAGGCGATGGAGGAGCCGGAGGAGGCGATTGACCTGCTCGTTCCACGGCTGTGGCGGCTCCTGCGTGCTCGCGACGAGAATCCACGCCTCTTCGACCTGCATGAGCAGCCTTACGAGCCACTGACGCCGCACCTGCTATTCAACCGGACGAGCACCGCCAACAGCTACGTGTTACTCTCCGAGAGCGGCAAGGCGCTTTTCATCGACTACGGGTACGATTTCCTGACCGGCTTCACGGCTGGGGCCGACCGTGCCTCTCGCCGCCCCTGGCTGTACACGATTCCGCGGCTCAAGGAGCAGTATGGCGTGGAGGAGGTTGAGGTGGTCATCCCCACCCACTTCCACGACGACCACGTGGCGGGCTTCAATCTACTGCGCGAGGTCGAGGGTACGAAAGTCTGGGCCCCAGAAAACATGGACGACATTCTGCAGCGTCCCACCGACTATGATCTGCCCTGCCTCTGGTACGATCCCATCCCGGTGGACCGGGTGCTGCCGCTGGAACAGCCGATCCGGTGGGAGGAGTACGAACTGACCCTCTACGCCCAGTCGGGCCACACGCGCTATGCTGTGGCGATTGCCTTTGAGGTGGATGGCAAGCAGGTGCTGGCGATTGGGGACCAGTACGAGCGCGAGGATCACTGGAATTACGTCTATCAAAATCGCTTCGTGATCGGCGACTACCAACGGAGCGCTGCGCTCTATCGCAAGCTCAAGCCGGAGATACTGCTTGTCGGCCATGGGGCGCCACTCGAGGTGACACCAGAGTTGCTCGACAAACTGACAGCGGAAGGCGAGCTGCTTGACGCGCTGCATCACGCCCTCCTGCCCTTGGAGAGGGTCGATTTTGGGGCCGAGGGGGTCGGAGCATGGATCCGACCTTACCAGAGCGAGGTGCGCAGCGGCGAGACGGTGGAATTCGAGGTGGAAGTCCGCAATCCCTTTCCCCAGCTAGAAGAGGCGATTGTCCACCTTGTTGTGCCGCAAGGGTGGGAAGTTAATAAGGAGAAGGTGAGCTTTCCGGTGGCGGCACACGGGATGGCGACGGCCTTGTTCCGCGTGAGGCCTCCTGCCAATCTCGACAAGCGACGTGCAAGGATAGCGGCCAACTTGACGGTGGGGGGGCGACAGTTTGGGCAGCAGGCTGAGGCGTTGGTGACGGCTCGGGGAGCGGGGAGCGGGGAGCGGAAGGATGAAGGATGAAACGGCGAGGATGAAGGATGAGTTACGATAAGGGAGGGAAGGATGGTTAGTCAGGAGCAGTTGGAATTTTACCGTGAGAATGGGTATGTGCTGGTTGAGGGGTTGTTGACGGGTGAGGAGGCGGAGGCGTTGCGGCGGGAGGGGCATGCTGTGATTGAGCGGCGGCTTGCGGCGCAACATAATGTTGAGGCGACGTGGGAGAGTGCGCGGGAGGCGGTGATGCTCCAGGAACGGACGGAGCTGCTACATTGCCACGACGTGCAGTTCTACTCGGCGGCGTTTTCGCGCTTGTTGGTGGACGAGCGGCTAACGGGCGTAGCGGCGGATATCATCGGCTCGCCGAATGTCCAATTGCATCACAACAAGTTGTTCATCAAGCCGCCGGCGAAGGGCTCACCTTTCCCGATGCACCAGGATCATCCCTTCTTCCCGCATGAGAAGCATTCTATGATCGCGGCGATCGTGCATCTTGACGATGCCCCGATCGAGAAGGGGTGCGTGCGGGTGGTGCCGGGCAGTCACAAGTTGGGACCGATCGAGCACGAGCCGGAGGGCGGGTGGCATCTGCCCTTTGAGGAATACCCCATCGAGTCCTCCGTCCCCTGCCCGGCGAAAGCAGGCGATGTTCTCTTCTTTAGCTACCTGACCATCCACGGCTCTGGGGTTAACAGCAGCAACGAGGCACGAACGACGATCCTGATCCAGATGCGCGACCCGCTGGATCTGCCCACCGAGAAGGTTCATGAGTCGCGCGGGCAGGGCATGATCCTGCATGGGGTGGACCCGCTCGGGTGATGAAAGTTCATTTCAGCCAGGTGACTCTGCCAGTACTCCACTCGTGCGATGTCGCCATCGTCGGCGGTTCGTTTGGTGGGGTAGCGGCGGCGCTAGCATTGGCCGAGACGGGACAACGAGTCATGCTAGTTGCGCCGCGTACCTATCTTGGCCGCGAGATGGCTGCCACGCTCCGGCCCTGGGTTCGCACGGACGATCCTGCGTCAGTGCCGCCCTTGATTCGGGAGTGCATCCGGATTAGCGAGGCTGAGGCCGTGAGTGGAGAGTACCCGCTTAATCTCGATGCGATCAAGGTATACCTGGAGGATCGACTTCTGGAGACGGACGTCAAGCTACTTTACGCCAGCCTGCCGGTCGGTCTTACTCTGGTCAATGACAACCTGTGCGGGCTCATCATCGGCAACAAGTCTGGACGGCAGATTATTCAGTGCCAGACGGTTGTGGACGCTACCGAAAGGGCCCTGGTCGCTCGGCTAGCTGGAGCATCGTGGGAGACAGGGCCAGCGAGGCCTGCGCGGTTCGCTCGGACCTTGGAGTTTGACCGCGTAGGACCGATCGACGTGGACGCGTTGCCCGTGCCCTCATATCTGGAGCTATGTAATGACAAGGTCATGCTGCATCCTGGCTACCGAGGGGAGGGGCACCTGCTGGTCGAGTGTGAGATGGTGTTCCCGCGCGACCTGAGCAGCGCGCTGGCAACGACGTCGCGGGAGATCGATGTGCGACAGCGTACCATGCAGCTTGCCGCCTACCTGATGAACGAGGTGCCCGCGTTCGATGGCGCCTATCTCGCTGCTGCCTCCTATGAACTGCACGGGCCTAGGACTCCTCGCATGACACGCGAAATCCCAGAGTGGGCAAAGCCCTTCATACGTGAAGAGATTGACATAAAGGGTGATGGTGGAGGATTTTCCCTTTCCGCCTGTGCCGGTCCGCAGGCGGGCATCTGGTGTTTGAACGAGGCGATCCGAGTGGATGAAACGATGCGGGATACGCTTCGCGAGTCGCTGGTTGCGGTGCGGGTTGGCGAAGCGCTGGGACGAGCAGTAGCGCGGGAGTGGGAGCACGCTCGTGCACCTCTTATTGAAGACGGCCTGCTTAAGCGGGTCCCGGTTAGGAGTGGGGGAGATGATTCCCTCGTGAGCGGTCTAACGATCAAGGAGCCCTCAGCTCCTCAACGTGGCCGCCACTATAGACGTGCCCCCGTTCCGCCCTCTGCCGTTCCCGTCCTACTTACATCTGACGTGCTTGTGGTGGGTGGCGGCACGAGCGGGGCAACGGCGGCCATCGTCGCGGGGCGCGAGGGGATGCGGACGGTGCTCGTCGAGATGAACCCGGGGCTAGGTGGAACGGGGACCTACGGCGGCGTACACAGCTATTGGTTCGGGCGTCGCCTGGGCTTTGCGGGCGAGGTCGGGCGGTGGGTGGATGAGGTGCATGCCGAGCTCTGCCATGAGTTGCCGACCGGACCGGTTCCCAAGTGGAACATCGAGGCCAAGGCGCATGCGCTCCTGCGCAAGGCGGAGGTGGCCGGCGTGGAGGTGTTGCTCAACGCGCTGGTGATCGGCACCGTGGTGGAGGGCGACACGGTTCGCGGTGTGGTGGTTGCGACACGGTCGGGACCTTTGGCATTGTTGGCCGAGATAGTCATCGATGCCACAGGCGACGGCGATGTAGCCGCGCATGCGGGAGCGGAGTACACCTACGGCTCAGAGCGGGAGCACGCCGTGATGTGGTACTCGCTGGCGCAGTTCGCAAGACCGGGACGCACTCGTAACAACTTTACGAGCATGGCGGACGTGTCAAACATTGAGGATTGCACCCGGGCCATTCTCGCAGGCCGACGGCGGGGCAGGGAGAACACTCACGAGCATGGCATCTACATCGCGCCGCGCGAGAGTCGGCACATCCGGGCGGACGTTGTGCTCACGCTCACGGACCAACTTGTGCAGCGGCGGTGGCCCGACGTGGTCAACATCGCCTTCAGCAACCACGACGTGAAAGGCCACAGTGACTCTGACTGGATTCGGCTAGGCCTCATCCCACCGAACCTGGAAGTGGAGATTCCTTACCGAGCGCTTGTGCCGAAAGGTCTTGAAAACATTCTGGTCGTGGGCAAGGCACTCTCGGCCACGCACGATGCGCTCCCCGCAATCCGAATGCAGGCGGACATGGAGAACCTTGGCGGCGTGGCCGCCCTCGCCGCCGTGCTTGCCATCCGAGGTGGCCGATCACTGCGTGAGGTCGACGTTGGCGCGTTACAGGCGGAGCTGGTGGAGGTGGGTGTTTTGCCGGAGCAGGTGCTGGATCGCGAGCTTGTGCCGTGGCAGGTGAGCGACGATGATCTGGAAGCGCTGGTGGAGTCCCTCGCCGGCGAGGGACTGC
>JALZCF010000615.1 GCA_030863245.1 Chloroflexota bacterium | reverse complement strand
GAGGACATCTCGCCGGAAGAATCTACCTATACGGTGCCGTAGCATTCTACCAGGCATTGGTAGACGGCGTGGCGCTTCCGCCACGCCGTCTACTGTTAGGTCGGCGACCGATTTATTCGGGCTCGCCAGTTGGGAACCCAAGCAGATCCTCCAGCTCCAGCTCGACCTCGGCCAAGGCAGTCTCCGCATCCGTTTGTCCGGTCAGCACGTTGTGGACGTTGGAGAAGAAGATGTTGGACACCTGGGCGTAGTTCGGCGCCGTCGCTGTGGAGGGGCGTGGCGTCGCGTTTCTCAAAACGTCGAGCATGTTGGGCGGCACGGCCTCGACAACCTCAGGATCCTCGTAGAGTGATTCAATCGTCGGGATCAACGATGCCTCGAGAGCACGCAGCCGCTGAGCCTCCGCTGAGGTAAGGAACGCGGCAAATTCGCCTGCCAAGTCCTGGCACTGACTGTAGCGACTCACGGCAAGTTGCCATCCGCCTAGGCACGCGGCACTTTCCGCTTCTGCGCCTTCCCAATTCGGAAGCGGCATCACATCGAAGTTACCTGCGATCGCGTCGCTCTCTTGACTCAGACTGTAGGCGTAAGGCCAGTTACGCATGAAGGCGGCATTGCCCGCATGCCAGACGGTACGCGCGTCCTCTTCTTGGAAACCGGTCACACCGGAGGGAGAGATAGTTCCGACCCACTCGGCCGCGTTATCGATGGCGGCAATGGCATTATCGTTGAAAACCGTGATGGTGCCTTCCGGGCTGACGATGGTACCGCCATCGTTAGACGCTATCCACTCTATCGCGTTACAGGTCAATCCCTCATAGGCGTTGCCTTGCCACACGTAACCAGCGAAATCAGGGTTATCCGCTCGTTCGCCTTCCTGGATCGTGGCGGCCATCTCTTCCAGCTCTTCCCAGGTCTCAGGCGGTCCGTCAAAGCCGTACTCCTCCAACAAATCCGTGCGGTAGTACAGCAGAGCCGCGTCGGTGAACCACGGAAGGGCAACCAGCTGGCCATCCACCGTGTTGTTCTCGATGATCGCGGGGAAGTGTTGCTCAATGACTTCCGGTTCAACGTACTGACTCATATCCACTAGATGTTCTGCTAGGTCGCCCGTCCAGATAACGTCGATCTGGAAGATATCAAGGTCAGTGCATTCTGTAGCAAAGCACTGCAAGTACTGCCCTAGCCGCTCCGACCCCGCTTCGGCAGCCTCAACCAGCTCAACCGTTATACCCGGACGCTCTTCCTCGAATTGAGCAGCGAGCGTTTGTAGCGTTTCAAACTCCTGCCCGACGCCGCTGGCGATCATAGTAACTTCGTTACAGGCCCCCGCCTCGCCAGCCTCGGCCACCGGCTCTTCCTCCTCGGCCACTGGCTCTTCCTCCTCGACGACCGGCTCTTCCTCCTCAACGACCGGCTCTTCCTCCTCGACGACCGGCTCTTCCTCTTCGACAACCGGTTCGACAACCGGCTCTTCTTCCGCGACGCCAGCGTCCTCTTCTGCGCCAGCACACGCCGCGAGGACCAACATCCCAGCGAGCAGCATACTAAGAACTAGCATCAGTCTTGACCGTCTCATCTAGATTCTCCCCTCCTTAAAAGTTTGATGGAATGGAACCGTTTTCGGTAACCGGTTACAATCCTAGCAGTGTTTTGCCATTCCCGCCAACTTCCAATTACACAATCAGCCAGCGCAGTAGCATCATCATAGACTGCTTCGCGGCTCTGATACCTAATCTCCATCCCGCGCTGCCCTCCGTAATTCATCCTTCATCCCTCAGCCTTCATCCTTGTCGTTTTCATCCTTCATCCTTCATCCTTTACTTCTGTAGCAGGTAAAGGAGGATGCTGAGGGTGGCAGCGCTCGATAACGTGCTGATAGCTACGACACCGGTCGTAAACTCCGCATCGCTGTCGAATTCAGTGGCTAGAACAGTGGTGATCACTGCGGTGGGCATGCTGGCTACCACGATTACTACCTGTTGTGACAGCTCCGATAGCCCAACCATCGCGGCCACGCCATAGGCTATTAGCGGGGAGAGCACGAGACGCATAAAGGATGCCAGGCCGATCATGTCCCATCTGCTTCGAATCTGCATGCGAGTCAGTTGTAGCCCGAGAACGACGAGCATCGACGGCACGGCTGCCTGCCCGAGTAACACCATGACGCGTTCCAAAGGCAAGGGAAAGTGGATAACCTCCAGATTCAAGAGTAGCCCGACGAATGCCGCGGGGAGCAGGGGGACCGAGAAGATATTGCGGAGGGATTGGCGCAGGGAAGCGCTGCCGTACGATGCGAGGTAGATGCCCAACGAATGGGTCACCACACTCATGGTGACGAAAATGACAATGGCGCGCTGCAGGCCAGCAGCCCCGAAGGCGAACTCACTCAGCGGCAAGCCGTAGTTCCCTGAGTTCATGAGAACCACACTGAGCAGAAACGCGCTCTCGAGTTGACGATCGATCCGGAGTAACAGGTGTGCTACCACCCAGCCGAGCAGGGTAAAGAGGAGACTTATCAGGAGCGTGGCGAGCACCAGTTTTCCTATCTCGCTTGCCTGCAACGCCGAGTTAGCCAGACCGCTCATGACCAGAAACGGCCCGAACAGATAAATCACGAGTCGAGAGAGCGTGCGCACATCTGGCTGGAAGCGCCATCCGAGCAGGACAGCCAGCCCCACGATCACGAAGATGGGGATGATGATGTTGTATACAACACGGAGCAAGGGCAACATTTCCACACCTTCGCACACGACACCTATGCACCAGTGCAGGATCAGGCAACCTTTTCGCGAATGAATCTCCACTCTCTAATCATTCCGCACTCCGCACTCCGCATTTGACTCTTTCCGCACTCCGCACTCTCCACTCTCTCCCCCTTTCCCGAACACCTCCTCGACAACATGACTCGCCTCCTCCTGCTCCTCCGCGATGATAAGAACAACACCCGCTTTAAGCAAGCCAACCTCCTCTCTACAACCACTTTCCGTGCCGAGACAGCCACGCGTCACGTCCCTCGTAAGTGTAGACGTGTAGACGCGTAGACACCCGCCTCTAGTCGTATACACTTCACATAACTCGGCTAACCGTAGACCGTAGACCTGTAGACGGAGGCCGAAAACAATCACCTGCGCCGATGGTGCGGTAAGGGGTAGATAGGAGAGGGGAGGTGGAAATCCCTATCTATCATCTACGCTCTACTGCCTACCAACCGAAAGTGTAGAGGTGTAGAGGCGTAGAGACCGCTCGCACACTCCCTTTTTCTCTACACTACGGCGGGCAGAAGCCAGAAGGATTAAGGATGAAAAGCCGTTATCCGTGCTGTACTTCACGCGAAGCGTTCATCCTTCCTCCTTCATCCTTCAGACTAGAATGTCCCACTTTCGCGATTTTCCGACTGAGATTTTACGAATTGGGACATTTGAGACATACGCTACCTGTCCCATTTTGGCCATCTTCCGACTGGAACCGGCCGGAAATGGGACATTTGGGACACCTCCAGCCTGTCTCATCGTCCTCCTTTCTCGCATAAAATCCGCCAAATGAGACAATTGCGACATCGCGCTTTCGACTGCTGTCCCATTTTGTGTTTTTCTCGACGGGCAAGGCCTAGTAATGGAACATTTGGAACATCTCGTTTTTACTCTAGGTGGGACAAGCGGGTGGCTGGGAGGCGCACCGTTATGCGGGCTGGGGGCGGGGCAACCGGTAGCGAGGATCCGCCGCCCAAGTACCGCCTCCCCCGGTTGCCCCATCCCTACACGTTGTCCCGTGGCTGAGGGGTCCGCGGGCGAAATGCTGGGCATGAAAATCGTGGCCACCTCATCCATTAATTCCTCCTTGATCGTTCAGGCTAAAATGGGGTCTTTCGGCATTTTGATGATCCCCGGTGCTGCGCGCGTTAGGCTGCCAGCAGCCGTTGGCGGAGCAAGTCGAGCTTAGCGCGCCCCTACATTTGCTGCTTCAAACATTTCAAGCGATTGATGTGACCTTCGGTCGGTCCGTTGGACCAGGGAAGCGAGAGCGCGGCGCGCACCGCGGCGTAATCGCGCTGCAACCCGACCGCAAAGGTGCGGAAGGGGCTGGTCTGACGCTGGGTGGCCTTCTCCAACCAAGCGTCGAA
>JALZCF010000238.1 GCA_030863245.1 Chloroflexota bacterium | reverse complement strand
CCCTTGGCCGGTCCGTCAATAGTGGTTCCTCAGGGATGATGATGGCCAACAGTAGGTAGACCAGGATGCCGGGCATGGGTCCCAGCCCGAGTAGCACGAATGCCACCCGTACGATTGTGGGGTCGATGTTCAAATACTCGGCAATCCCTCCACATACGCCCGCAATCATTCGATCGTCACGGCTGCGATACAACCTCTTGTCAGTGTTCATGATGTCTCCTTTACTGGGTCGAGCCTATGAATCTGGAGCCGTTTCACGTGGTGCGTAAAACGTAAACGTAATAACGTTTTACGCACCACGCAATAGGGAATCTTCGATTTCATGTGGTTGGCTCTATTGTTGTAGGGTTAGTATAACGGATGTGCTAGCGCCTGCTCTTGGACCCACGTGCTGGAATCGCAGATGCAGCGCGCATGATGAGCTATACGTGGGATCAAGGTGCAGGGATGCAAACAAGGCTGCGGAAGCCAACCCACCTTCCGAAGAACGCGCCATCGGACGCAGATGAGACACTTGCCTCGTGTGGTTATATAGTTGCGGGTGTGGAGCTTGGGTGGTGCATGGTGCATGGTCCGCACTATGTATTACGCACTACGTAATACATGCAATCACATCAAACCGGTTTGGCATCAGGTGCGCGGGCGATCAGAATAGCACTAGCATCTTATGTCAGAGAGGTGAACCGTGAAGAGACGCGTCCTTCCGCTCCTGCTATCCGTTGTCCAGCTCCTGCTTTGGCTTTCGCTTTTAGGCTTGGCTCCGAGAGCACAGCGTTCAGGTGAGGAATATCGTCCCGTTGTTCTGGTGCACGGGTTTGGGGCGAGTTCGGACGCGTGGCATGCCTATCTCGGCCCCGATGGCTACCTGGCCACTGTCGGCTTGGAGGGCTATGCGGTGGGCGACGGCCAAGTCGAGGGTACACTCAATACGGGCAGTCTCACCAATCCACTGCAGCGCACCAACACCATTGAGGAGAATGCGAGGATTCTGGGCGATTACATCAGCAACGTGAAACGGAACACTGGCGCGGAGCAGGTTGACCTCGTCGCTCACAGCATGGGCGGCTTGATCTCCCGTTACTATATCCACGAGGTGATGGATGTTCGCGACGTGGCGCAGCTCATCATGCTGGGGTCCCCACAGGGAGGGACGTCATGCGCTATTCTGCCCTCCTCGCTTAATTTCCATCTGCCCGCTACGCTGGAGCTGCGGCCGGACTACATCCACAATGTGTTCAACCGGCAGGTCACGCGCCGGAAACAGGTTCCCTTCTATATCGTGGCGGGCGACCCCATCCGGCAACCGATACAGTCTCCCTGCACGGAGGTGCCGAGCGACATCGTGATTTCCTTAGAGAGCGCCAGTGGGATCGAAGCGGAGGTGAGGCAAGTGCCTGTGTTGCATACGGATCTGAATACCTCAAGGGAAGTTTTCGAGGAGGAGGTGAAGCCGCTCCTGCTGCGCGCCACCGACGAGATCGCACCGGGACCAGAGCGGGAACCCGAGCGGAGCCAAGCGCCTGAGGAGCGCCTGCAATTCACGCGGGTTTACACAGGGCATGTCGATGCCAACACGACCCGCGAGCACACGATTCATATAGAGGATAATATTGCCGTCGCCAGCTTCGGCCTGTTTGATCCGACCCGTTCCCTCACGGTGACGGTACGTGGCGCTACGGGAAACATCATCGCGCTCGATCCGATCACCCATGGGCTGCGTGTGGTAGACGATCCTGAGAGCTTGGTCTACCTGGGCTACGGTTTCGAGAACCCTAGGCCAGGCCCCTGGAAGGTCACTCTCCAGGCAACGGGTAGCACGCCTCCAAGGGGTGCGGATTATGCTATTACGGCGCGTCTTGAGGGCGGGGCGCTGCTGGAGGCAACAAGCGATACGTTGGTCCCCGAGGTCGGCGAGGAAGTTGACCTTGCCTTGCGGCTGTCACTCGGCGCAGAGGTGCTCCCGCTGTCGGTGGCTCGCGCAACGATCCAGAATGCGGAGGGGCAAGTCGAGCGGATGGCACTCAACCCGACGGAGGGAGCCTATCACGCGACGTGGACTCCTGCCGTGCCGGGGCTGTATGGAATCGATATCGCCGTACAGGGAACGACTGAGGAGGGGACGCCGATCGAGCGGAGCGCATTCCTCTCTGTCTATGTGCAACCAGTGGAGACTCGCACGCGTGCGATCCTCAGTTTGTTCGCGATCGCCCTAGCCTTGCTCGTTGTCGCAGCAGTCGCACGCCAGTTCCTGCGCCGATTACGTGGTAGGAGAACTTGATCCATGGGGTACCGCCGACTTATCATTACGGCCACAAGGTAAACAGTGTTGAGCCGAGCAAGTGAGCATCGGTTGTTTCGCGGGCTCCAAAACGTAAAACGGAGTACACAATTAGCGTCTTTGCGTTTAAGTCTTCGACGTTGTGAATGAAAGGAACCGTGTGGAACTCATCGAATCAAGACTACTCAGTCATCGTGAAAAGCTTCTGGGGTACGTTCGTAGTAAGATCAACGATCCAGAACTGGCAGAAGATGTTCTGCAAGAGAGCCTCCTGAAGGCCCTGCGCGCCGCACCGGAACTGCGAGACGACAACAGACTAGTTCCTTGGTTTTACCGCATTCTGAACAATGCTATTACCGACACCTATCGGCGGAAACATGTTGTTTCCAAGTACCAGACTGCCTACGACGAGCAGGCAGAGCCTGTCGTAGAGCCAGAGGATATTGCAGCGCTTTGTGAGTGTTTTCAAGAGTTGATTCCAACCCTCAAACCTGAGTATGCCGAGTTGATTGCGGAGCTGGAGCTTTCGGAGGGCGACCCCCAGAAGGTAGCCGAAGAACTGGGTATCACGCGCAACAACTTGAAAGTACGCGGACACCGCGCTCGACAGGCGCTTCGCCAGCGATTAGAACAGACCTGCCGTCTCTGCGCGAGGCACGGATGTTTGGACTGCACCTGTTCGAGCTAGACAGCTTCCCATCCCTCCTTCTGCCATCCCTCAAATCTGATCACTCTTCTCACCCCTGGCGCTCGCCTCTGGTTGCTTGTCGGTCATCAAGCAGCCCAAGCACTGTAACCATTAGGCATTCTCTACGTCTTTCTAAGCACAGTGATTGCACCGCGAACTTCGTGGTTCGCGCCAACCCATAACTTGTCACGATGAGAGGAGGTGTAAGATGTGCTGAGAAACACCGTGGAACATTCGGAGCGGGATCAGGGTATCTCCCATTTCGATGTAAAAACCTGAAATAGCGAGAGGGGGAGCAAACGATTGGGGAAAGGGCTGGCATCCATGTGCCACCCTTTCTGCAGGGCTTTCCAAGCGGAGAAAAGAATCGATACGAACTGTAGGCGATAAGCTCTTCCAGTGCGGATTGATAATATCCACGCTAGGTTCAGCCCATCCTCAAGGGTTCCAGGAGCTTGGCACATTTTCGAAAATTAAATTGGGTCTTGACACCTCGTCTATTTTCTAATAGACTTAGGATTACCTAAGGATATTAGATTTCCTGATCTAGTGGGAAGTGAAGTGATGAAAGAGTTGACCAGACGCCAAAAAAGACGACAAGAAACAATTGAGGAGATATTGACAATTGCACGCGAGGAAATGCGTGAACATGGTGTCGCCGGCTTGCGGTTGAGCATGATCGCCAAGCGCTTGGGGATACGAACCCCTTCCTTATACACCTATTTTGAGAGCAAAGATGCCATCTATGATGAGCTGTTTCGCCGCGGATTCCTGGAGTTCGGGCAGCTCATGGCGGAAGGGCCGAGCCGAGAAGGATCGGTCCGCGAGAAACTGTTGAGCTCACTCGAAACCTACATGCGCTTTGCCCAGGAGAATCCTGAACTTTACCAGCTCATGTTCCAAAGGCCGGTGCCCGGTTTTGTCCCCTCAGACGAAAGCATGGCCGTCAGCCTGGACAATGTGGCTAAAGCCCAGGCCGACTTTGAGGAGATTTTTCGTAGCGGCGAGCTGGAGACCGACCTGCCAGTAGAAGAAGCGCGTGATCTTTGCTTTGCCCTGCAGCATGGCCTCACAGAGCTTCATCTAGCCAATAATCCCGACTTACCAGTCGGAGAGGGACGCTTTGGCAAACTGACCGCGCAGTCGGTACAGTTACTTCTGGATGCCTGGCGTAAATCATAAACCCTATCTATGGAGGTGAACAAATGACGTTACCCATCGGATTGGCCGCAGTGGTACGGCAGCACGTCGCAGACATTCCCAAATTGACCCGTGCCGAGGCGAGGGAACTGGCGCAGACAGAGTACGAGCGGGTGTTGTCGCTATTGCAGATGCTGGAGGGCGATGATTGGCAGCAGCCGACTTATTGCACCGAGTGGAACGTGCGTGAGATGGTGGCCCACCTGGCCGGTGCGGTAACAGGTTGGAGTAGCTTTGCCCAATTCAGACATCAAAGCATGCAAAATCCCTATCTGAAGGAATTTGACGAGCCCATTGATGGGATTAACAAGCTACAGGTCGTGGAACGGGCGGACAAGGCGCCAGCCGAACTCGTGGCCGAATTCCGCCAAAACGGGCCAAAGGCAATAGAAAACCGGCAGAAATTGCCCTGGCCAGTGCGCAAAATAGTCCATCTGCCTTTTCCGCACCTCGGTCGTAAATCACTTGAATATCTGGCAGACACCATCTTCCCGCGCGACCAGTGGATGCACCGCTATGACATCTGTGTCGCGACCGGCAAGAAGATGGCGGTGACCGCCGCGCATGACGGCCGCGTCGTGGCCCTCGTCATGCGCGACATCGCCGGCAAGATGAAAAAGCAGCTCTCCGAGCGCAATATTGTGCTCCGGCTAATAGGGATCCACCCCACCGAATACCAGTTTGGGGATAAGGCAACGGTCGATTGCGAGATAGAGATCGACTTCTTCGACTTCAATCTACTGGCGTCCGGCCGAATTGGGCCCGAAGAGGTAATTGAGCGAACGGCCATTGCCGGAGACAGGGCGACCGCCCTCTGGTTCCTGAACAACCTGGAAGTCCCTTATTAAAGTGATTCCATAACCGCCTTCCGATCAACAGCTTAATGGGCATCAGCAACAGCCCCTTCCTGGATGTTGCCCCTCTTATGCGTGTAGGTGCAGGTCGACAGGATGCCATCCTTTCTCACCGTCGCACCCCTTCTCCGGTCGACTCGCCAATCTTTAAACAGGAGATACAGATGTTGAGAACAGGAGATATTCTGGACCTTGGTCCGCTTGAAACCCAGTTAATCATCAAGAAAACTGCAGTGGAAACAGATGGCCAATCTTTTGAAATGGAAATGGTCGTAGGCCCTCAAAATCCCGGCCCGCCGCTGCACACCCATCCGCATGCCGCGGAAGTCTATGAAGTGCTGGACGGAGAGATTGAACTCAACGTGGATGGGGCGTGGCAAACATATTCGGCCGGCGAGAAGGCAGTGATTGCAAAAGGCATTCCCCACACCTATCGCAATGCCAGCCTTGAACCTGTCAGAGTCTACAACAAACATCAACCGGCCATGCAATTCAGTGACTATTTCGAAACGATGCGCAAGGTAGCCAATAGTGAAGCGGTAACGGCACAGCCTACGAGCTTCAAAGCCCTGCTACACTTTGCCGTGATGATGACGAGCTATCCGGAGGAAATACGTTCCGTCGCGCCACCTTATCCCGTCATGCGCCTTTTTGGCTGGATTGGCCAGTTGCTAGGTTACCGGGTTTAGAGAGGTGAAAGAATGACAGACAATATTGGCATCCGGCATATGCGGCCCAATGATAGTCAGGCCTTGATGGCGCTTGAGGACGAAACCGCTGATGGTGGTATGGTTAGTTTTCTGACAAGGTATAAGTACGATTATTATCCCGTCCAGCAAGCATTACGGCCTAATCTTGTCGGGCTGGTGGCTGAATCGTCGGCGTCTGCAGGACTTGTGGGGGTGGGTATGATGTCGTTTGGCGAGTGCCAATTCGACGGAGAAGTGCGTCCCTATGGCTATTTAGGAGGTCTGGGCGTACATCAGGATTTTCGGCGCCGAGGCATCGCGACGGCCATCGTTGCTGAACTTTTGGCGATTGCCGAAGAGCGCTTCGGGCCGGATCGCGTCATTTTTGCCAGGATTCAAGCGGGTAATGAGGCATCTCTCAGGGCCAATATGAAGTGGGCCAATCAGCTGATTCGCGACCGAGAAAGATTTGCTATCAGCAAGATGCTGGACAGGCTGCCGAAAGGTGTCGACGGAATCTCCGTCCGTCTGGCCGGGGAAAACGAGTATAAGACGATTGCCCATCTGCAAAATGCATTTTACCGCAAGGCTAACCTTTACCCGCCTAAAACTTCACAGCAGCTTCGAGAATGGGTTGCTAAACGGCCGTTTGGCGAGGAGATCAATCGCTATTATGTCGCCGTAGATCAACGTGAACAAAATGAACAAATTGTTGCCGGTGTAGGCGTTACGCTTGAAGGGTGTCTCATGACAACTCATGTTGTGCGCATGCCCTGGCTCATGAAGGCTGCCAATGCGATATTCAGGCGTTTGCCTGCTGGCAATGAGACGAAACGTATGAACGGGCATTGGTTATGGTACAAAGAGGGTTATGAAGAGGCTTGTGACTATTTGTGGACATCGGTCAAGTGGCTGGAGCGGAAGCAGGCCAATCTAGCCTGGTGCTCCTTTGATAGCGAAGGCCCGTTGGGCGAGGCAATTTCGCTGCCAAGATTTCCACCCACGACTGGTGGGTATATTGTGATTAATTCGTCACCGGCTTTAAGGGACGATTGCGTCCTCTACTTCAATACAATGATGACGTAGGCTCCGTGATGGGCCGACCTTGGTCAGCTTCCATTTCAGTGTAGAGAAACTGAAAGAGACTGAGGGTACTTCAGCGACTATACCGGGCGGGGAAAATGCTAACGTCTTATTTGCCAAGCTTTCAATAGTGCTTCATCCTGTCTTACAAAGTAGCGATACGAATTGTAAGTGATGGCCTCTTCCAGCTGTGGGTTGATGATCTTCATCACCGCCGTCAGAGTCGGACCCATCTCCAGGTACTCCAAGATCTGGTCTCGGTAAGGATCCAGCACCCGCTCTTTATCCCGGCTCCCTTTCGGCCGCCCCAGCTTCTTCCCCTTTGCTCGAGCCGCGGCCAGCCCCTGTTTGGTTCGCAAGGAAATGTACTCTCTTTCCGTTTCGGCGAAGTAGCTGTAGATGGCGAGCAGGAGCTTCGTGTGTGGCCCAGTGGTCGATAGCTCCGGCTGCCGGACAAAGCTTATCTGGACGCCACGCTCGCTCAGTTCGTTGATGATGTTCAGCGTTTGCAGCATGTTACGCCCCAGGCGGCTGAGTTCGGCAACCAGGAGCACGCCCCCTTCTCCCAGCCTCGCCATCAGCTCATCAATCCGCCGCTCTTTGGTACTTTTTCTGGAAGAGACTTCAGCGCGGACAAACTCGTCAATCAGCATCTGGTTGGCCTGAGCGCGTTGCAACAGCAAGTGCTTTTGCTTGTCTGCATCCTGCTGGTCGGTGCTCACCCGAATGTAACCGATAACGCGCATTTCTCTTCATCCGGAATTCGTTGCACTCGTTTCACAAGCTGGGCTATATCGTTCTCGACGATACGGTTCCTGATACTAAATTGCGTCAGGCGGTGTTCGAAGAGGTGGACCGGGAGCGTTTGTCTGAACAGCTGGCGGCCACCGAATCGTGGCTGACTGGAAAGTACAGCCACGTATTCAACCTGGTGGTGCAGCGTTTCTACTACCTGCGCCAGTTCTCTCCGACGCTGCTCGAAAGCCTATCATTCCGTCAGGAGGAAGCTTCAGCCACCCACCTTATCGAGGCCATCCGACTGCTGGAGGAGATGAACGAAGAAGGGAAACGGAAACTGCCGGCGGATGCGCCCCTCGGCTTCATTCCCAAGAAACTTCGCCCACTCATCGAGCAAGAGGGGGTTGGGAGAATGTTCTTCTCTACGGCGAGTATGTGCTCGAGCGCAGCTTGGTTAAGAGGTAATGTCACTGATTTGGCGCCCCACTATTTCAGGTTTTTACACGAAAATGGGAGATACCCTGGATCCTCAATGACGGAGGTCCACATCCGCTTTCTCGCGTAGGAACAAATACGCCAAGCCTCAGATGTGCGAGTGACTCCTACGTGGGATAATGAGAGCGGCTTTGCAGGACTGAGATGAGTCAGACGATACGAGGAGATCACTCATGAGACGACAATGGATGATAGTGCTGATGCTTGCTCTGTTCGTGCTAACGGCATGCGCCCGCATGGGGGTGGTGCCCGAGAGCATCCCACCGCCTGCTGCAAGCGCCACACCTGTCATCGAGGAGCCCGCTCTGAGCAATCCAACTCCTACTCAGGTGGATGAGACAGCAACGGTTCCCCCCGCAGCGATGGCTCCGCTCCTGGTCGCCTTTACTCAGGAAGACAGTCTCTGGCTATGGAGCGAGGAGAGCGGGGAGGCGCGCCCGCTCACCGGCAGCGCTGGCATCATGGATCTTGAGGCAGCCGACGATGGCGAGATCATCGCCTTTCGTCGCGGGGATGGGCTGTGGGCCATCAACCGTGACGGTACGAATGAACGGGAGTTGGTGAGCCTGGCCGGGCAAGGGTCAGCCGTCTCTAGCTATGGCTGGGTACCGGGGACACACACGTTAGCTTTCAATACCCAGCGGGTCTCGAGTGGCGCAGGCTTCTTCCCGAATCATGATCTGCACCTAGTGGATGCCAATACCTTGGAGATAACAGAGCTCTTGCTGGCCGGGGAAGGGGGCAACTTCCACTACTCCCCAGATGGCCGCCAGATTGCCATCGTGACCCCCGGACGAATCGATCTGATAGATAGCGATGGCACCAACCGACGACCGGGTGTGCTCACCTTTACGCCACCCATAACGTATGGCGAAGCCGCCCACTATGCGCGACCGCTGTGGGCGCGGGATGGGAGCGCGCTTCTGGTAGCCGTACCGCCTCCCGATCCCTTCGTCTCTGGAGACAGCACCACTATCTGGCGTATTCCAGTGGACGGCTCGGAAAGCACGTCCGAGGGCACGTTGCAGGTTGCGCCATTCAGTGGCCCTGCTCTATCGCCGGACATGACCCGCGTGGTCTATTTACATTCGAGTAATGCGGGCGCACCTCCTCACGAACTGCACGTCGCGCAACTGGGGAACGAGCCGACTGTCTACCATCCTGAAGCGACGGCTATCATAGGGTGGGCGCCTGATGGAGAGCACTTCATATTCGAGGCTGGCAACGATGGCACGAGTAATCGTCTCTTTCTCGGGCGAGTCGGCGCGGAGGCTGTCCCACTGTTTGACACAGGGGAAATGGTGATCGATCTGCGATGGGTGGACGAG
>JALZCF010000513.1 GCA_030863245.1 Chloroflexota bacterium | reverse complement strand
CTCTTTAGGTTGGTAGGCTCGTCTCAATGATACGCGGATCATGCAAGGTAAAATGCAACATGTTTGAGGCATCATGCTCAATCCGATTTTGAACAAACAACAAAGTGAGATCCTGAAAGCAGAACGCCGCACGATCCAGCGACTGCTTGCCCTACTGTCAGGGTGGGAAGCGCAGGAGAAAGACATCGCGATCTTGCAGCAGGCACTGGAGCAGCTAGATGAACTGTTCCTGCTGGTCATCGTCGGCGAGTTCAACGCGGGTAAGTCCGCCCTCATCAACGCGCTCCTCGGGGAGCGATACCTAACTGAGGGAGTAACGCCCACCACTGCACAGATCCACATTCTGCGCTACGGCAATCGTGGGGAGCCTCTTGTCGAGAATGGGATCCTCGTGCTGCACTATCCAGCCGATTTCCTCAAGGAGATTTCCATTGTGGATACACCGGGCACCAATGCGGTGCTACGTCAACACGAGGAGATTTCCCGCGATTTCGTACCTCGCTCCGATCTGATCCTCTTCGTCACCAGCGCCGACCGCCCCTTCTCCGAGTCCGAGCGCGCCTTCCTGGAACTCATCCACGAGTGGGGCAAGAAGGTTATCATCATTCTCAACAAGTTCGACCTCCTTGAGACCGAGGAAGAGCAGGCGAAGGTGCTGGATTTCGTGCGCGACAATGCTGCTCGCCTGATCGGTACGGAGCCAGAGCTCTTTCCGATCAGCGCACGCACTGCAATGCGCGCCAAGGTAAACGAGGAGGAGACGCCGGAGCACTTCGCGCGATTAGAGCAATACCTGTTCAACACGCTGAATGAAGAGAGCCGCATCCGCTTGAAGTTGGGCAACCCGCTTGGCGTAGCACTCAAGGTGACGGAAGTGTATCTGCAGAAGGCCGAGCAGCGGCTCGCCCTGCTCAATGAGGATCTGCGAACCATCGAGCAGGTGGAACGGCAGTTGAAGCTCTACCGGAAGGATCTGGAGAACGAGTTTGAATACCACACGCTCAAGATCGACAGCATCCTGAACGAGATGCAGCGGCGTGGCGACGATTTCTTCGACGACACCTTCCGGGTAAGCCGCATCCTCTCCCTCATGAACACGGGCGCGATCAAGCAGCAGTTCGAGCGCGAGGTGATCACGAACACACCGGAGCAGATCGAGCGCCAGGTGCAGGAGATGATCGACTGGATGGTCGACCGCGAGAGCCGGCAGTGGCGCATGCTGGCGCGACAGCTCGGTCAGCGCCACCGCACTGAATTCTTGCAGGATGCTGCCGCGGAGGCGGCGGGTGGCTTCGAGTACAATCGCCGCCAGCTCCTGCAAAACGTGGGTCGCTCCACCGCCGACGTGGTAGCCCGCTATGATAGTAGTCGTGAGGCAGCAGAGCTGGGCGAGAACGTCCAGCAGGCACTGGCGATGGTTGGCATCGCGGAAGTGGGCGCGATTGGTCTGGGCGCTGCCCTGACAGTCGCCCTTCACGGCGCGCTGGTTGATGCCACCGGTATTCTTGCGGCAGGCCTGGTTGGTCTTGCAGGGTTGGGCATCATTCCCTATCGACGAAATGAGGCCAAGAAAACCTTGCACCGCAAGCTAGATAAGCTGAGGAGCCAGCTCCACCGCGTCCTCCTCGACGCCTTCCACCAGGAAGCCGATCGCTCCGCCCATCGCCTTGGCGATGCCATTGACCCCTACAGCCGCTTCGTGCGCACGGAGTGCCAACGCCTCGAGGAGATCCACCGCGAACTGGGTGAGGTGCGTGACAGGTTGCAGGAACTGCGAGAGACGCTGACAAGGTAAGCGTGTTCCTTCCACGGCCAGCCCAAGCTGTCCTAGCCGCTTTCACTCAGGCCCTGCCTTCCGCTACAATTGCCTCATGAACGCAGAGAATTCAATCGAGAGACACGGGTACCGGTGGCTGCTGATAGTGGTAGCGATCATCGTGCTCGTAGTAGATCAATGGTCCAAGGCCCGCATCATCGAGTGGCTGGAGATCGGTGAGAGCTGGCGTCCCTGGGCGGGCACGCCGATCCTAGAGCTGTTTGCCTTCACCCACACCAAAAACTCTGGTGCTGCCTTTGGCATCTTTCCATCCGGCGGCTGGTTCTTCATCATCGTCGCCATCGTCGTGAGCTTCGGCATCCTCTGGTACTTCCCACGCTTGCCCCGTGAAAAGTGGTGGCTTTTCCTGAGTCTCGGCCTCCAACTCGGCGGCGCCCTTGGCAACCTCATCGATCGCCTGCGGATCGGCTGGGTTACCGACTTCGTCCATATCGGCTCCTTTGCCATCTTCAACGTTGCCGACGCCTCCATCGTCTGTGGCGTCCTCATCCTTGCCTTCCATATGTATCGGGAGGACGTGGAACGGCTCGGGGAGCGGGGAGCGGGGTCCGTGGAGCGGGGAGCGGAGAGCGGGGAGCGTGATGCGGCAACGGGGAAGATACCTATGCGCCCGTTCAATGGGGGTCGTGATGGCTCGGTGGAGGACGAGGAGGACGTAGGGATGCGTGGCGCTCACTTGTCTAGTGAGATGTGGGGTACAAATGGTCACGGGGGTGACCAAGGATCGGAAGGCCGCTCTGTCACTCCCCGTTCCGCCTTCTACCCTCCCTCTTCTGACAGCGAATGGGAGGATGCGTGAGCGGGGATTCACGCCTTGCGCGTCTGATAGTTCCCCCTGATGCGAAGGGTGAGCGTCTGGACAAGTGGGTGGCACAACAGTTGCCGGACTTATCGCGCTCCCAGGTATCAAGGCTGCTGGGTGAGGGAGCGATCCGGCTGGATGGCGCGGTGCCGTACAAGGGTGGCGTGAAGCTTAGTGGCGGGGAAAGCCTTGAGGTTCAGTTGCCGGAGGAAGCACCGGAGGAACCAGAACCGGAGGCGATGGCGCTCGATGTGATCTACCAGGATGAGCAGGTCGTGGTAGTAAACAAGCCAGCGGGAATGGTCGTGCATCCTGCGCCAGGGCACACAGGCGGTACCCTCGTTAACGCACTACTCGCCCATTTCAATATTGACGATCCGGAACAACCCAAGCGCCCGGGCATCGTTCATCGCCTGGACCGTGACACAAGTGGTGTGCTCATTGCGGCGAAGAATGCGGCCGCACGGCGCTTCTTGCAGAAGCAGTTTCGCCGTCGCTCTACCGAGAAGGAGTACATCGCACTGGTACTGGGCCACCCAGAAACCATGCGGGGCACCATCAAAGGGCCAATTGGCCGTCACCCCACCCACCGTCAAAAGCGTGCCCTCGTCCCCGAGGGTCGCCCCGCTACCACCCATTACGAGACTATAGAGGAATTTGACGACTTCACGCTGCTCCGCGTCACACCCATCACGGGTCGCACCCACCAGATCCGTGTCCATCTCGACGCTATTAGTGTTCCCGTCGTAGGCGATGAGCTCTACGGCCCGCGACGCCGTCGCATCCCCGAGCTCGATCGCCACTTCCTCCACGCTGCCAAGCTGACCATCACGACTCCAGATGAGCAGCGACGGACGTTTGAGGCAGGATTGCCTGAGGAGCTGGAGCGAGTGTTGGACCAGCTTCGGGGAGCGGGGAGTGCGAGAGGATGAAGCTCGCAATCATCGCTGACATTCATGGAAATATCCACGCATTGGATGCGGTGCTGCGTGACATCGACACACAGGATGTAGACCAGATTATCGTGAACGGCGACTTGGTTAACCGCGGGCCGAACAACGTGGCTGTGATGGAGCGAATCATGCCGCTGGCGGATCAGTTGATCCTTGGCAACCACGATGATTTGGTTCGCAAGTGGGTCGATCGTGACCCGGACCTACCAGAGGAATGGTTCGATGATCCCTTCTGGAAGGGCACCGAGTGGACGGTCGAGCAACTAGCGGAGGCAGGATGGATTGACGCACTCCGCGATATACCGATGACCCACAAGGTCACCTTGCCGGACACGCCCCGATTGATCATCTCGCATGGTAGCCCGCGTCATTATCGCGAGGGGTATGGCAACTTCTTGCGCGACGAGCAGATTTCAGAAATCGTGCAGATGTATCCCTACGACATCTTGATCGGCTCCCACACACATCGCCAGATGGTACGTCGCTGGGGCACACATGTCCTCCTCAACACGGGTGCCGTGGGCGCGCCCTTCAATAGAGACCCACGCGCGCAGTACCTTCTTATCATGCTACGCGATCATAAGTGGGAGTGGGAGTTCCATGCGGTGGAATACGATCGGGAGGCTGCGCTAGATGCTTTCCAAGAGATGGACTACCTAGCGGAGGGAGGGCTCAGCGCTCACATTTTCTGGGAGGAGCTACTCTATGCGCGGGCGATCTATGCGCCCTACTGGATGTGGGCCGAAACCCGTGAGAAGCCGATGAATTGGCGCACCTGGCAAGAATTTCGTGACGAGTACGGAGAACACTTTTTCCAGCCTGTCACCGAACCCGTGGGCCCACCCGTACCGGATCGCCCCGATGGTAGCATGCCGCTACCCACCTTCTGAACTTGTTCCTCATCTCTAGACGCGAGTAGAATGGTCGAATCATTGATAAACCAAGTGATGGATCCGTCCTAAGGGAAATTAAGTAGGAGAGTAACGACTCAGCCCGTGAGGTGCCCGGCACTTCACTTGAGTGCATCCTCGGG